>JAJQFB010000116.1 GCA_021201395.1 Clostridiales bacterium
TGGTAAAACAAGTTATCGGGGATTATTCCGGCTATCTCCAAACCGACGGCTGCGCCTCATACAATAAGGCGGAAAATGCCACCCATGTCGGATGTTGGGCACATGCCCGGCGGAAGTGGACAGATTGTAGAGAACCCGAAAGAAATCGGGTCGCCGCAGGCGGTTTTTGCCGTAGGAAAAAGCAACTGCAAATTTTTAACCCCTTATAAATTTTTATAATCCGTTATATCGCTTTTTTTGCTGAGAAATTCAAGGTTTTTTTAACTTGGTTCTCTTTATAAGTCTACGCAAATCATTGCAGGTGTCGAGAAAAATGGTGTCAATTTGGTGTCGCTTAAGAGGGTTTAAATTATCTTGATTTTGCCCTCTAAGTTGGCAAATGATTCAGCCTTTTTTTCTTTGGTGGCTTCTGCATAAATGTCCATAGTTGTGGAGATGTTTGCATGCCCCATTATTTCCTGAATAACCTTTAAATTTGTTTCGTTCTCGCAGAACCTTGTACAGAAGGTGTGACGTAAAGAATGAACGCTGAAATGCCTAATGATTAACGGTTCTCTGTTTTCGGCTTCGGCCCGAACTGCTTCTTCTTTATTAAAGGTTTCGGTAATTTTATTTATCAGCTTGTTTATGGTTGCACCGCAGTACAGAGAGCCGTTTACGTTTTCAAATATAAAGCCCTTACAGCCGTCCACAACGGTTTGATTGAAGCCTTCCGTCATCTGTCTTTTTCTTTCAAAAAGCAGTGCGTTTTTTACTTCCTTAAGCATAGGAATTATTCTTTTGCCGGCATCTGTTTTAGGTGTTGTTATGTAGAAGCCGTATTTACCGTCGGCTTTTGCCTTGTAAAGCAGATTATGATTTATTGAGATTGTGTTATTTTCAAAATCACAATCCACCCAACGTAAACCCGTCAATTCACATACACGACAGCCTGTTCCCAAAAATACTGTAAATAAAGGAAGCAGGCGTCTGTACTGAGGAGAATTTGCAACAAAATTTATAAATGCCTCCTGCTCCTGTATTGTAAGGGAATGGCGCTTCGGCTTTTCAAAAGTATAGGTTTTCTTCATATCTGAGAGAACACCGTCTGTCGGGTTGGACATGATGTAGCCGTCACGTACCGCAAATGCAAAAACCGGGCTGAGAGCTTTGCATATTGTCCTTAAAGAACTTGGGTTAAGTCCTCTGTCGGTTATGAGCGAGGAATAGAGCCTTCTGATGTCAGAATACTTAATAGCTTTAATTTTCATTGATCCTATTTCGTCTTTTATGTAGCTTTCGTAAAAAAATTTATAGCTGTTTTTTGTAGTCATCTTCAACTCGTTTTTATCCCTCATATATGCCTTAAAAATGTCATTCAGCGTTGTTTTGGGTGAAGATGTAATTAAGTTGTTGCACAAGTCTTTTTGAAGCTCCTGCTCCTTCTCTCGTAATTCTGAGAGTGTTTTAGCATATATTGTGTGCCGTTTGCCGTTTGCCTAAAGCGTAGCGGTACTGATACCTTCCGTCTTTTCTTTCGGTTTCACCGTCCTTAAGTTTTCTGCCTTTGCTGTCTTTTCTGCTTGCCATATTATAATGCTCCTTTCGTGGTGAAAAAGAGCTTGTCTATAATAAATTCATTTTACCACAAGACAGGCATAATTTCCACTGTTAAATTAACTTTTTTCTTACTTTTTCATTGCCGATAATTACTTAAATTGAAAACTGGTTTTCGATGTACTTATCGAAAGATTTTCTTTTAATAAGTCTTTTGCTGCCTACCCATAAAACATGAGGGCAGTCTTTTTGATTTGTAATTTCCTTGATTCTGTTGATACCTATACCGGAGTAAGCGGCATATTCTTCAACGGTTAAGTTTGTCTTTTCCCAAATAGGAATTTTTTCCATTGTGTATCACCTCTTTGTCCTTGAAATTTTATATGTAAGCAGTCTTATTTTGCACACTTAAATAAGACTGTAGTTACCCGTTACAAATAATTTTTATGGCTCGTCAGAAGGTTATCAGCTTAACCTCACAGGAGTTCCACCTCTTAGAATCGGAAAGACGTCCGACGGCGAAGCCGCTTTTTCGGAGAAAAAGTTCTGAAAAAGGCATACCGAAGCCCTGCCCATTGCCTGTGACGCTTCGAACGCTCGGACTGTGGCTGCAGGGGAGTATCATTATGTGTTTTGCACTTTCATCGCCTACGGAGTTGCTGTGTCCGTTTTAAGCTGTCGGTATTTATCGCTCGGTTCTCTTGAAAAGAACGTCTTGGCGTACCCAACTTTTGGCTCGGTGCAAAAGGAAAGTTTCTGATTTGCCCGATATGCTGCGGTGATGTTATCTAAAACCGCTTTCTTTTTTAAATTTCTTCTTACGGTCTGTGTCTCAGACAGCAGAACCACCCCCTTAAATTTCAACGAGAAAAATTTCTTTATCTTAATTATCCTTTCACTATAATAATACGGCTAATTTATTTCCAATTCCCACCATTTTATTGTTTTGCGAGAATCGTATGTATTTTTTAAGAATTTTACTTCTTTATTTCTTGCATCACCGGAGGTTACAATTGGCTTTAAGTTTTGCATTATACAGTCATTTGTTTTCAGATAAAGCTGACGGTTTTATTCCGAAATTCCTCGGCAAAATAAAAATATGTTTACTGACGGATTTTCTCGAAATAAAATTTGGTCTTTAAATTTGCCTTTCACTTATATATAACGACAATTTAGTTTCAAAAACCAACTTTTGATATTGTCAAACAAAATTTTTTTCCTAAAAATTCTGAATATCTCTGTGAAAAATATTTATTAACTGCTCACCTAAGTTTCACTCCAAACCGCTTTTGTAAAATAAAATTATATCATCAGAGTTATCCGATTTCAAAACTTGCTATCACCATTAATTTCTATAAATCAACCCTCCCATAGTATATAATGCAAGCAATTTTTACAAATGCTCATCTTTGTTTTTTTGCGAAAGGAATTTCAATTTTTAAGAATTTTATTTCTCAGTCTCTCACAAAAAAAGTAAGTTATAATTGCTTTTAAACCCTGCATTATGCAGCTGTTCATTATTAAGAAAATGCCGGACTCTTTGCCGAGACCGTTTACAGTTACAAGAATAGTTTCAGGAATTATTTTCAAGTAAACAGGCCAATTCCTCCTTCATACTATATAAACAACTTTTTTTGAATTTTGCTCACTTTTTTATTGATTTTCAAATTTTTATTCTTAAAAATTCTTAAATCCTGTTACAAATTTAAACTATCCGACTTTCCGACTTGATGAAAGCCTTTTCTGCAAATTGCAATTTTTCTTTATGACCTATTGACAAAACCACATCTCAGGATTTAAAATATAAATTGTGTTAAAACTTCTTCGCTCTTGAAATTTTTTCAAAGTTGAAATTGAAAACAGCACTCAAAAAACAGGGTATTTGGTTATATGCAAGTACAGGAATCGTGCGCACTCGTTTCCGAACTTGTTAGGGTTTACCACCCTAAGACCCATCAGAAGTTTTCTTGCGAAAACCGCCTACGGCGTCGGACATCTTTCCGATTCTATTTGGTGGACACCCCCAAATCCCCGAGTAATTACATTACTGTTTTTAAAAACCGACAAAAAAATTTTAAAGGAGTGAACATTAATGGCAACAAAAAACGAAAGACTTTATGTGAAGGTAACTGCCGAGGAAAAGGCAGCTATCAAAGCAAAAATGGAACAAATCGGAATGACAAACTTAAGCGAGTTTGTCAGACTGGCGGTGACAGTTAATCCTGTGGTAAATGTGGATATGGAAGCAATTTACAAGCTGTCATACGAAATGAACAGGATAGGCAACAATATTAATCAAATAGCCAAAGCGGCCAATTCTTCAAAGCATATTTATCAATCCGATATAGACGAAATTAATGCCAAGCTGAAACACCTCAACGATTTTATAGCTTTTATAAATCAAAAAGCATATTTATCGGAAGGGGCGTGAGTTATGGCAGTTATGGCATATATAAATCAGAATTTTTGCTGCCGCAAAAACGGGCTTACGCCCGCCCGACGTCTTTCGGGTTCCCAATGGTTGACATCAAAAACACGAGTGACACTCATTTAAAAAATGCTCTCGAATATATTCTCCGAAATGACAAGACAGAAAACGGAGAATTGATCGACAGCTATTACTGCACACCTGAGTATGCGGAGATTCAGTTTGAACAGGTCAGAAGCAAAGAGGTAATCAAAAAAGGAAATAACATAGCGTGGCACCTATTTCAATCTTTCTCTCCCGATGATGATATAACACCGGAGCAGGCTCTTGAAATCGGCAAAGAGTTAATGAGAAGATACTACCCGAACTACCAGTATGTTATTGCCACTCACACCGACAGGGATCATATACACAATCACATCATTCTGAATTCTGTTGACTTCAAAACATTTCACAAATTAAACTTTAACAAAGGTATTCTGACACAGATTCAGGCTGTATCAAATGATATTTGTATCGAAAATAATTTGAGCGTTATCGACAAGGACGGAACACTGAACCAAAGAAGAAATTTAAGAAAATCAGCTTTTCTGAAAATTGACGAGTATTTCAAGGCAATAAAAAAAGAGTATCCGCAGGAGCTTCTTCCTGCGGAGGAACTCTCATTAAGTGATGAAGAAATAAAAAATTACAACAAAATTATATTGGGCAGTCTTGAAAACATCAAACAGGACATTAACACTTCTCTTGAAGATTATATTGAAAACAATTCTGCTGAAATATCCGAAAAAACAGGACTTAGTAAAGACGAGTTTATAGGATTCCTCAAAAGCAACATTGACTATGCTTTCAAAAAATTTGAAGAAGTCCACAAAAAGAAAAAAGTTCCGGCAAAGCCCGAAGCACTTAACAAAAATCTCAAAGAATTAATTTTTACGGCGGTTGAAAAAACTTACAACAATATTCCCAAAATCTTTAATCACAAATATAGGCTCAAAAAGAATATCGACAATGCAGTTCAGCAAGCCGCTGATTATGATGATTTTATTCGGCTTATGCAGGAATCGGGCTACGAAATAAAGTCCGGCGGCAGAAAAGGACTTGCTTTCAAAGATGAAGATATGATGAGGTTTATGTATGCAAAATCCATTTCCCTTGAATATTCTGAAAGTATGCTGAAATACAGAATTAAAAACCGCAAAGAGCCGCCCAAAGCCGTAAAAAAGAGAACAGTCTATGACGATAAAATTAAGTCAAGAAGCAAACGTAAGCGGCTTAAGGCTAAAATAGATGCTTCAATAAAAAAGGCTTCATCATACGAAGAATTTATTGAAGATATGAAGCGAAAAAATTTTGAAATTAAACAAGGTATGCACCTTGCCTTTAAGGATTTGGACTTAGCAGCCGATGACGGCAAGGAACAAAGATTTCTTAGGGCAAAATCTCTCGGTCCGCATTATACGGAGGATGCCATAAAATTCAGAATAACCCACAAAGAGCAGTACAAGAAAATGACCGATAACAAGATTAATAAGGTTATGACCGTTTCCTACTGCGAAGATGTAAACCTCATAAGCTGGAAAAGAGGAGAAAACGGACAGATAACAACAAATTCAAGAAACTGGATTGTTGACAACCTCCTCGGCAATTATAGTTATAATTTCAGAGACTACTACAACGGCAAGTTTGATTTGGCAAACATAGAAATTTACGGAATGTTTCTTGAACAATATGATAAACGGAAGGAAATTATTTCTTCAAATGAAAAGAAAATCGCCGATATAAATAAGACAATGAATGATATACAGAAACATATAAAAGCCATAAACGGTTACTGGAAATTAAAACCGCAGCTTGAAAAATTCAGAAATGTTGATCCCCGATAGTTTTTCAGGGCAGGAATTGACAGAATACAGGTCTTTCAGAAGCAGATGGCAGTATGCCTATAAAATGTTTGAAAGTTCAAGGGAAAAATACGGAAATCTTTCGACCAAAAAGCTGAAAAGCAGACAGGACGAGCTAAAAGCGGAACAGGAGCAGCTTCAAGAGAAGCTGGTAGAATTAAAACTTGCTTCCGATACTCGGGAAAATATAAAATACAACTACGAAGCCAAAGACGGTTGGGATTACACTCCCGACAAAGCCGAACTTGCAAAAAGTCTATGGGCAAGTAGGAAAGCCGAAGATGAAATAAAACGGCAGAAAGAAGCCGAAAAAGCAAAACTCAGAGAAGCTCAGGCAAAAAGCATAAAGCGACATATAAGAGATTGGACATTATAATTGTTCTATAGCGAAAAGGCACAGCCCCGTTTTATCCGTCGGGCTGTGCCTTTTCTTTATCTCTTGATATTGTTTCGATAACAGCCCTTGTAATAAACTGATTTATGCTTTCCCCTGTGACAGAAACATGGTCGGTCAGCTTTGCTTTAAGACCGCTTTCCTTAGTCATTTTGAAATCTATACGGTCATAATTGTTTTTAGTGTATTTCGCTACGGCTCTGCTGTGAGCTTCGGGGCTTTTGGAATGAGATGCCATTTTTAATCTCCCTTTCTTTATAAAATTTGTTGTTAAAATTATTATAGCGTAAAAATTTAAATTTTGCCATATAAAAATGCACAGCTTTGCATTAGAAGATAGCTGTAAAATTTGTCATAACTTGTTTTAAAATTCCTCTTGCTATATAACTGTTTATACATTATAATAAATACATAAAATAAATTTTAAGGAGGAAACAGACAATGAACGAAAAATATTATTTGACAGACGAGGAATACAACCAACTGCTTGATGATATTGAAAAACTCAGGAACGGAGATGAACCTGTTATAGTTGACGGTATACTTTTCGGAATCTTCGGTGACGGAATAGAACCGCCCGAACTGCCCAAACCGGACTATAACTACCCCTTATCCCACTGGTACGGTCAAGAACGCAAAAGATTTTTGAAAAACACGATGGACAATGACAGATTTCTTTTCTACCGTAACACAGGAAAACTTCAATTCCATTTGATAGATATTGACAAACAGGCGGTTGAAATGGAGGAAAGGCTTATTGAAGAGTATAAAAAGTGTGAAGGTGTTGATGATGCTCTTAAAAAGCGTAACCAGTTAGAATGGGTCGGCAGAGTAAACAACATCAAGCAAAGAGTGCGTGAATTTATACAGCATGAACTTATTTTTGCGAAAGGTGAAAATCTGTAATGTTATATTTTCAAATTGTTTTACACCTCTCTTGTTTATATAGGCTTTAAGCTGTCTGTATCAAACTCGACACAGAATAGTATCTTTTTAAAACGGCAGCGGCAGTTATCCTTCATGAGAATGACTGCCGTTGTATTTGGTTTATATGTTTTTCATAAATTTCTTGATGTAGGATAATGTTGAATATGAGACTATTGCACCGCTTTTTTACGCATAAGACGGAACAGCAGTTTACAAAATAAAGCATTTCTGAAATTCAGCTTTGGAAAAAGTCAAGTGTCTCATTCATACTTCCTGTTCTGTAGCCTTGCAAATCCATAGATATATATGTAAAGCCGTATTTTTTAAATTCCGATATTATCTTCTTCCTTATTTCTTTTTCAATGAGCTTCGGAAAATCTTTTTCACAGACTTCAATTCTGGCGATTTTGCCGTGGATTCTGACTCTTATCTGATTAAAACCCATATCAAGAAGAAGCTGTTCCGCTTTATCAGCCATTGTCAGTTTTTTCTCGTTTATTTCCTCGCCATAAGGAAAGCGAGATGAAAGACAGGCAAAAGACTGTTTATTATAGGTTTTTAAGCCTAATTTTTTTGAAAGTTCTCTGATTTCCGCTTTGTTAAGCCCGGCATAACGCAAGGGACTTTTTATACCCAGTTCCGCAACTGCCTGAAGTCCCGGACGGTAATCACCGTTATCATCTGTGTTTGAACCCT
Organism: Clostridiales bacterium; assembly: GCA_021201395.1. Taxonomy (GTDB): domain Bacteria; phylum Bacillota; class Clostridia; order Lachnospirales; family CAG-274; genus JAJQCI01. The sequence continues at coordinate 7,886 of JAJQFB010000116.1, forward strand.
CAACTATATTTTTGATATTATTTTCTTTTGCTATAACCTGTATTTTTTGAAAAAGCTCCTTTTTACAAAGATAGCACCTGTTTACGGGGTTGTGCCTAAAGCCCTCTATTTCAAGCTCCTCCGATTTACACACAATATGCTTTATACCCTCATTTGCACAAAACACCTCTGCTTCTTTTAACTCTCTTTTGGGAAATGAGCAAGATTGTGCAGTAACGGCAATAACTTTATCACCTAACACATCGTGAGCAGCTTTCAGCAAAAATGTTGAATCAACACCGCCTGAAAACGCTGCGGCAACACTCACAAGGCTTAACAAATATTCTTTTAATTTCTCATATTTTTCATTAAGTGTCATTTATAAAATCCTCCTGTTGTGTCACATATGGTTTGAAATTTTACAGCATAAATAAACCTTGAAATTATTATACTTATTTTCGAATATTAAATCAAGCTGTTTGTTAATATCATAATTAAAATTTCAAAATCATATCGTACCACTCCGCTCCGCCGTGTATTGATTCGGATATACCTTTATTTTTAAACCCGAATTTTTCATAAAACACTACCATATGTTCTTTACAGGTTAAAATAACCCCTTGCCGTTTTTCATTCTTTGCTTTGGAAATAAGAGTATTCATAAGCAAGGCTGAAAAGCCGTTATTTCTGTATTTAGGAGCAACATCAAGACCGAACACTGCTTGATATTTTCCGCTTTCGTTATGGAAACAAGGCTTTTCATATATTTCATCTGTAATTATTTCACTATCCGATACAAGTCCGTTTATAAAACCGGCAATAATTCCGCCGAATTCCAACACCAAGAAATGATTTCCGTAAAATCTGATTCTTTCTTTAAACTGCTGTTTTGAGGCAGCCTCTGCTATGGGAAAGCATTCTTTTTCGATTTCAGCTATGCCTTCTAAATCTTCGTATGCTGCTGTTCTGATTTTTAAACTTTCCATCGTGTTTCCTTTCCAAATAATTTTTTCCAACTTCCCTTTAAATATAAGGCTGTTAATAGAAACGCTAAAAATGTATTATCGGCTATCATACAAAACCATACAGATCTAAGTTCGGTATGAAATCCTTTTATAAGTATACCGCAAAAAAACACTCTGAACAACCACATTGAAGCAATATCCGCAAAAAATACGGTTTTTGTTTTGCCTATCCCCTGCATAGAGCCTTCCATAATGATACGCAAAGCAAAGAAAGGTTCACTTAGAGCCACTATTTTAAGCATTTCCGCACTTAAAGCCGATGTATAGTGATTGTCTGTCATAAGATGTACTAAAAAATCCGAAGATATAAACAGCAGCAAGCCGAAAACAGCAAGTGTTGACATTGAAAGTAATACTGCATTTTTTACAAGGATACTGTACTTTTTTTCATCTTTTTCTCCTAAGCATATACCTGCCATAGTTATGACTGACTGGTCAAAGCCTAAAACCGGAATATAGAACATTCCCTCAAGAGAATAGCTTATTGTGTGGGCGGCAAGAGCCGTAACCCCCAAAAACGAAACAAAGGAAGTAAATATAACCCTGCCGACACCGGTAAAAAAACTGCCCAAGGCCGCCGGAATGCCGATTTTTATAAACTGTGACAATATATTTATATCCGCTTTGATATGCTGTCTTTTCGGGCTGAAAAATGGATTTTTGAATAACAAAACAAACATTATTCCTCCGCCGATAAAGGCAGCGGCGGCTGTTCCCAAGGCCGCTCCTTTAAGCCCCAGACCTTCGCCTATCAATGTTATTTTTACTCCAAACAGGATTACCGTTCTTTTGGGATATATAAGAAAAAAATTAAATATTGTATTACAAATATTTACAATAACATTTACATACATAGCGGTTTTCATATTCCCTATGCCCTTAAAAGCCGCACCTAATATACTTATTGCGGCAAAAGCGGCAATTGTACTGTAGGATATGGCGAAATACATACCAAAATCCTTTTTTAACCGGGGATCTACATTTAAAATAACAGGTGAAACAAAAACAAGAAAAACAACAAGCAGACTGAAAATCACAGCGGCTCCCGCAGTGAAAACCATTGTCTGCACGGAAGCCGCTTTTATCTTTCCTATATCCTTTTCACCCATTGCTTTTGCAATATATGCAGTAACACCTATTCCCAACGAATTTAAGGGAAACTTTATCATGAAATTAATTTGAGAGACAAGACCCACAATGGCCGTTGCTTCAATGCTTATACTGCCGACCATAAACAGGTCTATATACTGCACAAGCATTTGAAGTATATAATCAACCACTGCCGGCCACGCCAATATTAAAATTTGTTTTATTATCTTATCTTTCTTCTCCAAAATATCCGCTCATAGCTTTCCTAAAGAATTATCTAAGGAAATGCTGAATAATTCAATATGAAAAATCATTTTAGCTAAATCGTAAAAAATCAACATTATATAAATTAGAAGATTTTTTACGATTCGGGCGGAAAAATCAAGCGGAAGATCAATAAAAAAGCGACTTTTTCAGGGTATTCAAGCTTTTTTATGCGTGGAGCGCAGTATTTTTCCGTAAAATTATTTTTCATTTCCTTTAAATCAGCATTTCCCTAATAATTATATAACGTACTCCGGTGCTTTGGGAATAATGTCCTGCTGGTAAATTCTCTCAAGAAACTGCTTTGTTCTTTCTTCCTTCGGCTCAAGAAAAACTTCTTTGGGGGAACCCTGCTCCAAAACAACACCCTGATCCATAAAGACAACCTTGTTTGCTACATTATAGGCAAAAGACATTTCATGAGTAACCACAATCATTGTTATTCCATGTTCGGCAATTTTCTTTATAACATCAAGAACCTCTCCTACAAGCTCGGGGTCAAGAGCAGAAGTTGGTTCGTCAAAGAGTATAACCTCCGGGTTCAAAACAACAGCCCTTGCTATTCCCACACGCTGCTGCTGACCGCCTGAAAGCTGACAGGGGTAGTTGTCGGTTTTATCACCTAAGCCTACCCACTCAAGAGCTTCGGCGGCTTTTTCCCTTGCTTCTGCTTTGGGAACTTTCCTTGCTGTAACAAGCCCTTCCATAACATTTTCTATTGCGGTTTTATTTGCAAAAAGGTTGTAATTTTGAAAAACAAAGGCTGTTCTTCGCCTTATGTTAAGCACTTCCTTCTTGCTTGCTTTCTTTAGGTCAACTGTTGTGTCTCCCAGCTTCAGCGATCCCTTTTCGGCACGCTCCAAAAAATTTATGCACCGCAGCAGAGTTGTTTTGCCTGAACCGCTTGCTCCTAAAATTACAACAATGTCTCCTTTATTTACGGTTAAATCAACACCGTTTAAAACCTTAAGCTTTCCGAAACGCTTTTTTACATTTTTTAATTCTATCATACTGTCCTCCTGTATCTTCCGGAATATTTCTCCGCTCTGCCGAAAACAAATTCAATAAATATTGAAAATACCCAGTATACCGCAGCGGCAGCCAAATATCCCTCAAAAAAGGTGTATTTTACCTGACTTGCAATAAGACTGCTCCTTGTTACCTCCATAATACCTATAACGGAAACCACAGAGGAATTTTTAATAAGACCTATAGTCGTATTTGTAAGTGTGGGAATTGCCACAGGTATTATTTGGGAAATAATAATCCGTCTTATGGTTTGAAAGCTTGTAAGTCCTACAGAGTAAGCTGCTTCGTTCTGACCGAAATCCACCGATTGAAGCGCTCCTCTTACGCTTGCTTCAAAATCTATGTCATTTCTCAAAAGATATTCCATAGAAAAGAGGATTTTTATGCAGAGTGAAAAAAATCTGAATTTTGACAGGATTGTTGACAGAAAAAACACATACAGTCTTAAATATGATTTGCGGCTGAAAGAAAAAGACCCGAAGATATTCTGCCTATGTGCCGCCTTACGGGCGGTATTTCTTTAATATATCAAGATATTTCCGCCCTAAAATACTTAAAGACATATTTTTTCTGACAATATAGCCTATTTCCATAGTGTCCTCTGTATCAAGCGGAACAGAGGTATAATTTTCGCCATTCAACGCCTCGCAGATAATTCCCGAACATAGGGTATAGCCGTTTAAACCCACCATAAGATTAAGCATAGTTGCTCTGTCATCAGCCTTTATAATCTGATTATAAGAGGCTGTACTCATAACCTCCTCGGCATAATAAAATGAATTTTTTTCACCCTGTTCGAATGAAAGACAGGGATAAGGCATAAGCTCCTCAAATTTAATTTTGCTTTTCTCTGCCAAAGGATGAGACTTGCTTAAATAGACAGATATTCCGCATTTAAAAAGGGGAGCGTAAACAACATCATTGTCGGAAAATATTTTCCTCATAGCTTTTTCATTGAAGGAGTTTAAATAGAGAACACCTATTTCGCTTCTGTAGTTCCTTACATTTTCTATGACTTCTCCGATTTTGGTTTCGTGAACGGAAAATTCGTATTTATCCATACCGAATGCCTTAGCAAGCTCAATAAAGGCTTCTACGGCAAAGGAGTAATGCTGCATTGACACACTGAATTTCTTCTTGCCGGCTTTGCTTTCCGAAAATCTTTCCTCAATCATTTTTCCGAGTTCTGTCATTTGTCTGGCATAGCTTAAAAATTCTTCTCCTTCGGGAGTAATCAAAATTCCCCTGTTGGATCTTATAAATATATCCGTATGCAGTTCTTCTTCAAGATTGCGGATTGTGCTTGAAAGTGCCGGCTGTGACATATATAACTCTGCCGCCGCTTTGCTCATGGATTTAACATCGGCAACTTTAACCGCATAAATCAACTGTTGTATTGTCAATCAAAGTTCTCCCTTTTAAGAAGTGTTTTCGTTTAATACAGGTTTAAATACAGGCTGTATTCGGAAAAACAATAATTTCTTCATAACAGTCTTGCCTTATCTATTTCTCAATTATACACTTCAAATGAAAAATATAAATATGAATAATTTTTAATTTTTTTCAAAGCCAAACAGATATATTTACAAATGGTATTTTATGTGGTATAATCATATAAAACCTATCGAAATGATAGGTATATAATTTGATTCGGGAGGTATGTATGTGTGAAATTTTCGGGATAAGTGCAAGCTTTCCTTGCGTTATAAATGATTATCTTAAAACATTTTACAGCCACAGCAGTCTGCATCCTCACGGTTGGAGGCTTGCTTACAGAGCAGAGGAAAATTCTTCAGCTCTTAAAATATATAAGGGCAAGGAACCTGCCTTTAAAAGCAAATATTTAGAGGAAAAGCTGTCGGAGCCCGTTGTTACCGACTTGGCACTTGCCCACATCAGATATGCCACAATAGGAAATGTTGAGTTTAAAAACTGCCACCCTCATAAAAAAGCAGACAGACTCGGACATCAGTGGACATTAATTCATAACGGAACCATATTTGATTTTAAGCCTCTTGATAAATTTATCAGCTATCAGTCGGGAGATACCGACAGTGAAAGAATACTTTTATATATAGTCGATGAGGTAAACAAAAAACAAGGGCAGCTTTACAGAGGGCTTTCGCCGCAGGAACGGTTTATGCTGATTGATGAAATAATCTGCCGTATGTCAAAGGGAAATAAACTGAATCTGATTTTATATGACGGTGAATTTATGTATGTACACACAAACTATGCAAATTCTCTTTATTTTCTTAATAAAGGTGATTGTGCGTTATTTTCGACGCAGCCGCTGAGCCCGGAAAACTGGCAAAATGTTACGTTTACAACACTTGTTGTTTATAAATGGGGCAAACAGGTTTTTACAGGCACAAATCACAATAATGTATACATAGAAAATGAAGAAAATTTGAAATATCTTTATCAAATATTTTCAAATTTATAAAAGAATTTCGAAAATAATACAGTTTATCTGCCGGGGGAGATTTATACAAATGAAAAATGAAGCTATAGAAGATTTACTTTATGAAAGATATATTGAACCTACAAAAAGAAAACGGACAGAGTATATCGGTGTTGAAATTGAGATGCCTATATTAAATTTAAATAAAGAAGCTGTTGATTTCGGAATTGTCCACAAAGTAACAGAAAAGGCAATTAAGAAATTCGGTCTGAAGCCTGTAGGTATAGATGACGAGGGAAATGTTTTTTCCGCCGCAAATATACAAACAGGGGATATTCTGTCTTATGACTGTTCATATAACAATGTCATTTATTTAATTTAAGGGGCAATTTTTCAATTAAGGGTGTAACCA
>JAJQFB010000022.1:0-39114 GCA_021201395.1 Clostridiales bacterium
TTTGTTATGCAACTTTTTATTTATTGTACAAAATTTCTTACTTTCACGTTAACACTATAAGAAAGAGAGGCTGAACAAAATGAAAAGAGTTTATGATTTTTTAAAAAAGCGGAAACCTATTATTTGGCTACGGCTGAGGGAGATCAGCCCAGAGTACGTCCTTTCGGAACAGTGAACATTTTTGAGGATAGGCTCTATATCCAGACAGGAAAGGGCAAAAGCGTAGCTAAGCAAATTGAAGCTAACCCAAAGGCGGAAATCTGCGCTATGTGCGGCGGAGAATGGATTCGTATCTGCGGAATGTTGGTTGAGGATAACAGGACAGAAACTCAGGAGGCTATGCTTGAAGCCTATCCGAGCCTTAGGAAAATGTACACAACAGGCCCCGACGGAAACACCATAGTATATTATTTTAAAGATGTCGCTGCAACTATATACTCCTTTACAAAGGAGCCTGAAACAATTAAGCTGTAATAAAAAATCTTTCGATAAAGTGAACCCACTCATGTCAAGTAGATAGGGTAAATAACAAAAAAATTTTGTATAGCACATCTGTTTAAGGTGTGCTATATTTTTAGTATGACCGGTATGTCAATGCTCTGTGGTGAAAGTACACTGAGGTGCAGTTGCCGACGAACTGTAAAGCAACTTGCAGGTTTCACATCGTGAGGTGTGGGAGAGAAGAAGCAATAGCGGAATCGTAGTCCATATGTGTAAATTAGGCAGGTGGACGAGGAAAGAGTATTGGCTTATCTTATGAGATCTCATTAACGATATAGTAGTATAATGTTACTGTAAAATCCTTTTATATATTCAAACAGAGAAAGGTCAAGCTGTTCTTTGCTGTAAAATGTTCTTCGGAGAACCCAAAAGACGTTGGGACGGCAACCGTGAATGTGTTTCTTTCAAAATACAGAAAATGAAGAAACGCATTAACGGTTGAAGAAACAAAATCATGCTTGGACCCTTTTGCGCAGCAAAGCTTCTGAAATAACGCAAACATAAACCATACTATTGACCTTTATATAGGTAATATTGCTTACCCGTACAAGGTTAGGCTCTGAAACAGTAAAATTCTGCTTGACTTCATTATTGAATACAGCGGAATTATCGGTTTTCTGCGTATTATATTTAGGTTTTACGGCAGGCATTAAAAATCGGAGCTGCTGCAAATCGGTTTCTCCCAACCGTTTTACAGCGGCCCCTTTACATCATAACACTTATTTTTTAACTTTTTTGTTATTCTTCAACCGTAAAGCTGTAGGCTGAATCTAAAACCTTCGAGAAAATTTGGGCTGCGTCAGAGGCGGTTATTTCCCCGTCCCCGTCTACGTCCACAAATTCAAATTCCGCCTTTATTTCAAAGGCCGAATCCAAAACATTGCTTAAAACAACAGCCGTGTCGTTTGCCGTAACGACTCCGCTTAAATCCGCATCGCCGTAAAGCCCCGTTGCTTCGCTTCCGCTGCCCCCTGTTGTGTCGGTTGTAATGTCAAAGGGATATTCATCGGGAGCCTGAGTTTCCGTTGCCCCCACTCTCAAAAGATATTTTTGATTTTCAACAACATCAAGGGTTATGTCAAAGCTTACGCCCTCGGTTGTATCGGAATATTCTCCGCTTTTAAGTTGGTTAATATAAACTGCATCGTCTATGGTATAGGCTCCCTCATCGTCGGTTTTATACACAAGCATTGTATACTGCATATCCTCTTCGGGGTCTGTTACAGTTACCTCAGCCGAAACCGTTCCGTCGGAATTTACCGTAACACCCGTTATGTCAACGGCTGCCGCAAAAACGGAGGCTGTCATTACCGCTATGGTTACAGCGGAAATCAAAACTGCAATAAATTTCTTCATACTTAATCTCCTCCTTCCGCTGTTATCACTCATAGGTAACTATCATAGCAAATACATACTTGTTGCTGCTTCCGCCGTAGGTATAGACGGGCTGTGAGAAGTCGGTTATTTCAGCCGTCACCTCGTTAAGGCCGCTTGTGTCATAGGTGGTCGAACGGGCAAGTTCAGCAGTTCCTCCTTGGGCTATAACCTGATACCTGTCGGCGTTGGGGCTGTTAAAAAGTACGGTTACGGTACACTTTTCATAGCCTGAAACCGATGTGAAATAAAGACATCTCTTAGTTGTGCCTCCGGAGCCTGCCTGTAAGCCTCTCGTAAAGTTATAGGTGGTTCCTGCCAAAGTATAGGAATATTTAGCGCTCTTTTCCGTGAAGCCGCCGTAGCCTGAAAGACCGTTTACTGTCGTAAGAGCAACACCGTCGGTTGAGCCGTAGAAAGAATCGTAGTCGCTGTCTGAGAAGTTATAAACTACAATAGCCGCGTCCTCTGAGATGGTGTAGGTATGGTCGATTTTATCGCTTAAGGGCTTCATAGTGTCTATGCTGTCCCAAATGTAAAGCTCAATCTCCTCGCCGCTGTCAAAAGACCCTTCTATAACATATTCGCCGCTGTCGCCTATTTCCGTTTGGACGATTCTGTCAAGCTCTCCGCTTGTATCGTAAACCGCCGCTATCAAAACTGCACTCGGCTCCATATCGTCGCCGCTGTAGGTTATGACGGTTTCTATAGTGCCGTAGACCGTATTGTCGGCACTGTCTATTGTGTAAACCGCCGTTCCCGAAGCAGGCTTAACTCTTATTTCAGCCATATCCGCAATAGCCGTTTCAACGGTTTCCGCAAGCAAATCAGAGTCAATTTCAGCTTTTACGGATTCACAAGCCGTTTCGTAAATAGAAGTAATAAGACCCCAGTTTGTTTCGGAATAGTCATCGCTTGAATAGGACTCGTAGGCCTCCTTAAGCTCTGCAAGAGCCTCCTCTATCATTTCCTCCGTTACAGCCGCCTTTGTCTGATTAACAATGGGAATTTCAGCCGTCTGTGTAACGCCGTCAACGGTTACGCTTGCGGTTATAATTGCCGTTCCGTCCTCTGTGCCGGCTGTTATAAGACCCTCTGAGTCAACAACCGCTACGCTTTCATCGCTTGAAGAATAGCTTACGGAAGCTTCGCTTAAATCAACCTCAGCTTCGTCTGACATATAAGCGCTTATGTTTGCCTCAACTGAGGTAAGGGTCGCCGCAAGGGTTCCGTCCTCGTTTACTGCGCCTACAACCGTAATTCCCGTGGGAATAGCACTTACTACACTTAATGTGCTGTCAAGGCTGCCTGTTACGGTGAAATTCTTCGTAAGCATACCGCTGTCGTCTGCGTTCTTTCCTACCATAAGCTTATATGTTCCTGCCTGAACATATTCTGTCTGAGTTTCTTCACTGTAGAAGTGAAGGTCGGGAATATCAACCGTAATTGAAACATTTGCCGATTCTCCCGGTTCAAGGGTTACTCTGTCGAAGCCCTTGAGCTGTTTAAGGGGAAGATTGACGCCGTCGCCGCCGGGGGAAGCTATATAAAGCTGAACAACCTCGCTGCCTGTTCTCTCTCCTGTGTTGGTAACCGTTACGGAAGCTGTTATACTGCCGTTTGCATCAATGCTTGTGTCTGAAATGTTAAGGTTTGTATATTCAAAATCGGTGTATGTAAGACCGTAGCCGAAAGAATAAACGGGGGTTCCGCTGTAATACTGATAGGTTCTTCCGGGATAGTTTGTTTCCTGTCTTATTTTGTAGTTTTCGTTTCTGTACCATGTAATGCCCTCGCTGTCCTTTACGCCTGAGGTGTTAACGGGCATCTTAAGCAGGTCGGCCGGGTCATACCATGTTGTTGAAAGTCTGCCTGAGGGGTTTACCTGTCCCGCTAAAATCTTAGCAAGGGAAAGACCCTGTTTCTGGCCGTTATAGCAACTCCAAATAATAGCCTTGCAGTTATCCTCAAATGTGGAAATATCCATCTGGCCTACAGTCTGTAAAACAACAACTGTCTTGTCGGGGTAAGCCGCCGCTATTTCAGCCACATGAGCCTCGTGTGAAGGCATAGCTATGGAGGAGCGGTCGCTTGACTCTTTAGCGTCTGAGGTGGTTGTTGTGCCGTAGGCTATAATAACGTCAGCCTCGTCAAGCTGTGTTTTATAGGCCTCTACGGAAAATTCGGAGCTTGCGGAAACGCTTAAGTAAAGGTCAGCCGTAGAATTATAACCGCCTGAAGCTCCCGTATATTCAGCCGTTACTTCAACATAGGTGTCAAGTGAATCCGTGGTTTCCGTGGCAAGGGAAGCTACCTGAAGAGTGCTGCTGCCGTAGCCCAAAAGAAGTGTTCCGCCGGGTGAATCATAGCCCGTTGAAATCTCGGCTTTAACGGAAACAACGTCCGAAAAGTCAACTCCCTCTATAACGGCGGAGCCGCTTGAGGTTATATTTATAAGAGATGAACCGCTGACCGTTAAGCCGCTTGTGCTTGCTGCTTTTGAAAGGTCAACTGACACGGCAGTGCCATCGCTCTTAACAAGAGTTAAGGATTTAAGGTTAAGTATAACCGTTGAATCGTCTACATTGCCTAAATAGTGTACCTCTGCGTCGGGGTGGGTCTCAGCCAAAACCTCAACAAGACCCTCATAGGGTGAGGTTGTGTCAACAGGTTCGCCGGAGTAATCGCCTAAATAGGTTGTGTCCGCCAAATCTCCCACTATAGCCACGTTTGTAACGGTGTCCGCAAAGGGAAGAATATCGTCCTCGTTTTTAAGAAGAACCCAGCTTTCCTCCGCCGCCGTTTCCGCAAGGGCAACGTGTTTGGAAGCTTCCAAAACGGAAGATGTTATGCTCCTATAGGAAACATTGCTGTCAAATTCGCCTGTTCTGAATCTCTGTAAGAAAAGTCTGTAAACCGCAAGGTCAATTTCTTCCTCTGATAAATAGCCCTCTTCAACAGCTTCGTATAATACAGCCTGTGAAACGGAGCCGCAGTCAAGATCGTTTCCTGCCTGAATGGCAAGAGCCGCCGTGGCCGACTGGGGAACGTCTGAAAGAGTTTCCGCATCGGGAAAAAGTGTTCTCTTATATGTTGCTCTTGAATTTAAATTGTTTACAGAGCCGCAGTCCCCTACTACATAGCCCAAAAAGCCCCATTTATTTCTCAAAAGCTCGTTTAAGAGATAGCTGTTTGCACTTGAGGGTATGTAGTCGTAAAGTGTTTCGCCGTCTCTTGTTATTGATGTGGCGTTATATGAGCTCATTACGGAAGCAGGATCAGCGTCTTTTGCAATGTCCTCAAAGGCTCTGCCGTAATAATCTCTTAGGGTCTGCTCGTCCATAACGGAGGAGCCGCCCTGTCTTTCGTTTTCGCAGTTGTTTGCTATGAAATGCTTAAGTGTTGCTATTGTTTTTAAATATGTATCATCGTCCCCCTGCATACCCTTTACAAATTCCGTGCCATAGGAAGCTGTAAGGTAGGGGTCCTCTCCGTAGGTTTCGTCGTTTCTGCCCCATCTGGGGTCTCTTGCCATATTTATAGTGGGACACCAGTAGGAAAGGTCGGACGTACCTCTTTTGGCCGCCATACCTCTGGCTTCGGTCGATATAACGTCCGCCACTTCGGCTATAAGGTCTGTGTCCCATGAGTTTGACATAGAAAGGTCGGAGGGGAAGCTTGTGGCCTGTCCCTGCCTTGCTACGCCGTGGAGAGCCTCTCTCCAGTAATAATAGGATTTAACCCCTAACCTCGAAATTGCCGAAGCCGAATGGCCTAACTGGGAAACCCTCTCTTCAAGGGTCATCCTCGAAACAAGGTCAGCCGCTCTTTCTTCAAATGATAAGCTTTCGTTTTGATGTGGTAACACTCCGTCGTCTCCTATAACCGCTCCGCTTGCAAGGTTCGTTCCCGACAGTGTCATAACCGCCGCAAGCCCTGCTGATAACAGTTTCTTAAATCTCCGCTTCATTTTTCCCTCCTTAACTGCCTGAGAGGATTTCTTCATATCCTCCCCCGTTGTAAACGTTTACAAAGCCAAGCTCCAAAGCCGTTTCTACCGCCCTCTGTGAGCGGACGCCGCTGTAGCAGTAAAAAATCAAAACACTGTCTTTGGAATAGGCCTTTTCTATATACTCTATTTCGTCAATAGGTATATTTACAGCTTCGGGAATATGCGCCGTTTCATAATCCGCCTTGTCCCTGACGTCTATAAGATAGGCTCCGTTTACGGTTAAATTAATAATCTCCGAGGGGTCAATCTTATTCTGCCTTAAATCGCCTATGGGAACAAAAGTCCTTTCGCCCCCTTTTCCGTAAATTTCAGCATTGCTTCCCGAAAAAATTATTTCCTTTATATCAAAATCACAGACTTTCTTAAGCTTGTAACACTTCTGACAGTCCGTAATTATAATAACAAGCCCTCTGTCACAGGCGGCATAAAGCTGGTTGCCGAAGCCCTCTATATCGTTTATCGTAAAAACTGTGTCGAAGCTTACGGGAACATCGCTTTCCTCAAAGCTGTCAAGATGAATGTCCGTCCAAACGGTTCCCATATATGTATAGCTTATACCGTGGAGATCCTTTGAGAGAGCCGCTATGTAATTTCCCCACACAGTCACGTCAGCAAAATCTCCCGATTCCGAAATTGTATTGTAAAGCTCCGCCCTGTCTTTTGCCATATCCTCTCCTCCGAAAACCGCACTTTGCATACACATAATTAGGACAAAAGATAAACAAATTATTTTTTTAGCCAAATCAATCAGCCTCCCCCTTAATTTATACTTTTATTATACATCTAAAAACCATATTATTAAAGACGGAAAGTATAGGTTTTCGGACAAAAAGTATACTTTGAAAATCAATGTTTTTCATGATTATATTATACAATTAGCTCTTTATTGATTAAGACAAATACTTTCCGAAAATTTTAAGGAAAACCAAACAAAGCCGAAAACAATAGACTGTACAAATTGGCGGAATTGAAAAAGCCCTGAAAATGTGATATTTTCAAGGCTTTTGTTAAGCTGAAGAGCGGAATTGAACCGCCGACCTACGCACTACCAATGCGTTGCGCTACCCCTGTGCCACTTCAGCGAACAAATCTATTTTACCATTAAGACGGCTTTTCGTCAAGTCTTTTCTTTAAATATATTTAAAACTTTTTTCTTAATTCTTTGGAGGGCGTTGTCTATGGACTTGTCCTCCTTGTTCATAAGTTTGGCTATTTCCGTATATTTAAGTCCTCTTAAGTGATAAATAAGAACCTGACGCTCAAATTTGCTTAAGGCCTTTAATATTTTGGCCTCTATGTTTTCTCTTTCCTCATTGCCTATAACAAGAACTTCCGGGTTTGTAAGGTTCCCGTCGGAGAGAAACTCAAGATAGGTGCTGTTTTTGTCCTCGTCAAGGAAATTTCTGTTTAAAGAAACGGAGGAGTTCAGAGGAATGTGTTTTTGGCGGTTGGCGGCCTTTATAGCCGTCATAATCTGCCTTGTTACACAGAGATCCGCAAAGGAGAAAAAGGTGGTGTCGTTGTTTTCCTTATAATCTCTTATAGCCTTAAAAAGCCCTATCGTCCCCTCCTGAATTATGTCATCCTTATCGGCGCCTATTATATAGTAGGCTCTGGCTTTAACCCTTACAAAGCCTTTATATCTCTCAATCAGAGCTTCCTCGGCAAACTTGTCCCCCTCCCTTGCAAGCCTCAAAAGCTCCAAATCGGTTTTTTCTTCATATTTCAAACGCATAAGCTATTCACGCCTCATTTTTTCAAAAATTGCCCTCGTTTCCTTATCTAAATTATCCAAAAGAAGGTTATCCTTTACGGGTCTTTCGTATTTTATTTTTTCCTCTATTTTTTTGTTGACCTTGTTTACATCCAAAAGAAGCTCGGAAGCGGAAAGTCTTACGGCTCCCTTGCTCATAATTATGGCCTGTTCTAAATTATCGGAGGTAGCCACGAGGACATCGCTGTTCCGCTTAAGTTTTCCGACGGTACTTTCTATATAATTGTCGGCAGTTTCGGCTTCTTTGGTAAAAACAACGGTTATATTTCCCAGTTTTTCCGCGGAGCCTATTCCTCCCGTTACCTTATAGGCGTCGAAAACAACTATAACCTCATACTTCTTAACACCCTGATAGTTGCTGAGGATATGTACAAGCCTGTCTCTTGCTTCGTCAAGGCTTTTTTCGGAAAGCTCCTTAAGCTCATTCCACGCAAATATTATATTGTAGCCGTCCACAAGCAGATAGGTTTTCTTCATCACAAAAACTTCCTTTGTCTTACAACCTCATACATAACAAGCCCTGCCGCAACGGAGGCGTTAAGGCTTTCTGTTTCTCCGTACATGGGAATTTTAACCGTAAAGTCGCAGTGTTCCCTTACAAGACGGCTTACACCTGTTCCCTCGGCTCCTATAACCAGGCCTACAGAGCCTTTGAGGTTGGCTTCATAATAGACAGTTCCTTTCATATGGGCACAGGTTATCCACAGCCCAGCCTTTTTAAGCTCCTCTATGGCTCTTGTCATATTTGTCACCTTAGCCACGGGAACATATTCCAAAGCTCCTGCCGCTGCCTTTGAAGCCGCCGCTGTCAGCCCTGCGCTTCTGTTTTTTGTTATAACAGCTCCGTGGGCGCCTGCCGCTTCGGCACTTCTTATAATTGCCCCCAAATTATGAGGATCCTCTATTTCGTCAAGAAGAATAACAAAAGGCTCCTCGCCCTTTTCCTTTGCAATATCCAAAATGTCCTGTACAGAGCAGTATTCCTTAGCCGGGGTCATAGCAATAACGCCCTGACAGTTTCCCGTTGTCTGCATATTCAAAAGCTTCGCCTTGTCGACCTCCTGAACGGGTATCCCTGCGTCTCTTGCCTTTGCGGCTATAACCTTAAGAGTGCCCTCAACCTCTCCCTTTTTAAGGAATATTTTGTCAATAGAGCGGCCATGGTTTAAGGCGGCCAAAACGGCGTTTCTGCCCTCAAGCTGAGTGCTTTCTCTTATTTCGTCAAATTTGTTTTGACAGCTCCTGCCCTTTTCGCTGTCCTTATATTCTTTGAAATTTCTCTTTCTTTTATCCATCTGTAAATCAATCCTTTTCATTTTTTATACACAGGCCGAAAAGCTCCGTCAGCCTTTGGTTTTCGCCCCTTAAATAGAGCCAGCCGAAAAGAGCTTCAACCCCTGTGGCCCGTCTGTAGTCTGTGGGACTTTGATTTTTTGCCATAGTGTGGGAGTTGGCGTTTCGTCCCCTTTTCATAACCCTGAATTCTTCCTCCGTAAGAACCCCCTCAAGCCTTGAATACATTCCCGACTGAGAGTGGGCGTTTACAATAGCCCTGACCTCGGCGTTTATTTTGTCAACGGGCTTGTTTCCCGATGAGAGAACATAGCTTCTGGCATAAAGCTCAAAAACACAGTCGCCTATATAGGCAAGGGCAAGGGAAGAAAACTCCCCGGCCGCCGCCTTAAATTCAAAACCGTTTATAACCATCACTTAAAGCTCCAGCGGACGCCCTGTCTTGTGTCCTCTATTATAACGCCCATATCCGACAGACGGTTCCTTATTTCGTCGGCTTTGGCAAAATCCCTTGCTTTTTTGGCCGCCGTTCTTTCGGCTATAAGCGCCTCTATTTCCGCCGTGTCGGTTTCGGCCTTTTCCTCGGCTGTCTTTATGCCTAAAATATCGCAAAGCTCCGTTATGCCCTTAAGCATAGCCTCGCCGAAAGTTTTTGTGCTTGTTTCCTTAACATTTGTGTTTGCAAACTTTACAAAATCGAATATGGAGGCTATAGCGTCGGCCGTATTAAAATCGTCGTCCATAGCTTTTTCAAAAGCCGCCTTAAAATCGGCCGATTTCTTAACAAGCTCCGCCTCATCGGGGGTCAGAGTGTCTCCCTCGGAATTTGCAATATGGAAATTTATATCCCTGACACAGTTTTTGATTCTCAAAAGGCCGTTTCCCGCAGCCTCCATAAGCTCTCTTGAGAAGTTAATGGGGCTTCTGTAGTGGCCGTTTAATATGAAAAATCTTACAACGTCATAGGGAACCTCGGCAACAATATCCCTGAGAGTAAAGAATTTCCCCTTTGACTTTGACATTTTTTCATTGTCAACATTTATAAAACCGTTGTGAAGCCAATATCTGGCGAAAGGCTTTCCGTTTGCCGCCTCAGACTGGGCAATTTCATTTTCGTGATGGGGGAAGATTAAATCCTCTCCGCCGACGTGAATGTCGATTGTGTCCCCCAAATATTCCTTGGCCATAACGGAACACTCAATGTGCCAGCCGGGTCTGCCCTCGCTCCAGGGGCTTTCCCAATAGGGCTCCCCTTCCTTTTTAGACTTCCAAAGCACAAAATCCGCCGGGGATTTTTTGTCTGTGTCTATGTCGACTCTGTTGCTTGCTCCGGCAATAAGGTCGTCAAGATTTTTCCCCGACAGCTTGCCGTATTCGGGAAAGGCCTTTGTATCGTAATAAACACTGCCGTTTCTCTCATAGGCATAGCCCTTATCAACAAGTGTCTTTATCATCTCTATAATATGGGGCATTTCCTTAGTGGCTCTGGGGTTATAGGTGGCCGGTTCCACGTTAAGACCCTCTGCGTCCTTAATTGCTTCCTTTATATATCTTTCCGTAATAACCTCTGTGGAAACACCCTCCTCGTTGGCTCTTTTTATAATCTTATCGTCTACATCGGTAAAATTTTGGACATAGGTCACGTCATAGCCCTTATATTCCATATACCGCCTTATTGTATCGAAAATAACGTAGGGTCTTGCGTTTCCTATGTGTATAAGGCCGTAAACCGTAGGGCCGCAAACATACATTTTAACCTTGTTTTCCTCTAAAGTCACAAAATCCTCTTTTTTCCTTGTCAGCGTATTGTAAACTTTCATAGGTCTATCTTCCTTTCTCTGTTTTCTCTATTAAAACAACGGCCCGGGCGGCTATGCCCTCGCCTCTGCCAGTAAAGCCTAATCCCTCTTCCGTGGTGGCTTTTATGTTTATATTTTCAATATCCGTTTCCAGATCCTCGGCTATATTTTTCTCCATTTCGGGAATATAGCCCATCATCTTAGGCCGCTGGGCGATTATGCAGCCGTCCGCATTAACAACCCTATAGCTCTTTTCCTTAAGAAGCCTGTTGACCTGCCTCAAAAGAACCCTGCTGTCAGCTCCCTCATAGGCCGGGTCGCTGTCGGGGAAAAGCCGTCCTATGTCTCCGAGCTTCGCCGCCCCCGTCAAGGCGTCCATAAGGGCGTGAATCAAAACATCTGCGTCGGAGTGACCCAAAAGCCCCTTTTCATAGGGAATTGTTACTCCCCCTATAATAAGTCTCCGTCCCTCCGTAAGCCTGTGTACATCATATCCGAGCCCGACTCTGAAATCCATAATTATCAAACCTTTTTCTTATGGAACCGCTGATTAATTAGTTCTTCGCATCTTCACCGCCGATTTTTCCGATTGCTTCGTCACGCATTTTCAGCGTAGGCTCCGACTGCGCCCTCAAATGCCTTCCTCATACTCGAAAAAATCTGCAGAGAACCGAAAAGAAGTCCGGCGCCGAAAGCGATTTTGCGCAGCAAAACTTCTGAGGCAAATCTGCTTCGGCGAATTAATCATCGTTTCCTTATATTTTTATATTTTAAAAGCTTTTAAAGCACTAACACAAATATTATATATCAAAATTCCCTCCATTGCAATAAAAAATACTTAAAAGAAAATAATTTTTAAATTGAGTTTGAATTGCTTAACGCAAAAAGAGCCACCGAAAAAGCAGCTCCCTAAACCGTTATCGTCTGTATTCAGCCTGTTTACGCTACCGAATAAATCCTAACCTCCGGCTCGGCACTCCACGTTGGCTTAAGACCTGCGAAAACGTCGTTTTGAAACATTTCGCTTGAAAGATAGGCCTTTGCATTTTCTGCACTGTCGAAGCCGTGAAGAACCTGAACGTCCTCCTCCCGAATCAAAAGCTCCTTTGTTAAAGCTCCCTTAATGGTGTCAAGGAAAGGCTGACGGTAGTCAGTGTAAACCTTTGCCGCCGCAGGGCGGTTCTCCTCATTAATTTTCATTGTAATTTCAAGATAAGCCGATACCTTCATTTATAAAACCTCCTGTAAAAATATTTTGCTCTTAAGAGCTTAAACTTATTTTATCAGGGCTGCTTTATATATTCAAGACGTCAATAAATTTATGAGCTGCTTACAAATTTAAAAGCTGCTGTACAAAAAGGAAACTGTTTGATATAATTATTTTATAAAGAACGAAAAAATAAGATTTATTCGCAAAAGGAGCTGCTGTATTATGTATAAAAAGAAGCTGGAGCCGGATATTCGCTGTCCTTTGGAATACGGGCTTGAAATATTCGGGGGAAAATGGAACTCACGCATAATCTGTGTTTTAGCCGGAATGGGTAAGCTGCGCTACAGCGAACTGCGCAGAGAAATGGGAAATATAACCGATGCCGTTCTTGCCTCGGCTCTTAAGGGTCTTATTTCAAACGGACTTATAGAAAGAAAAGCCTATAACGAAATGCCCCTGAGGGTTGAATATTCGCTGTCGGAAAAGGGGCTGTCGGTTGTGCCCATATTACAGAGTATATGCAGGTGGTCGGGGCAGTTTTACAAAAATGAGAGCGAAAACAGTCTTATACAGTGTAAAAAATGCGACTATAAATAAGTAAGGTTATCTCAGACTTTTTCTGTAAGCTCCGGGGGTTTGGCCGAAGTTTTCCTTAAAAGCTCTGTTAAAGGTTCTTTCGCTTTCAAAGCCCGTAAGACTGCTTATTGTTGTTATTGTAAAATCTGTTGTTCTCAACAGGGCGGCGGCCTTGTTCGTTCTTACCTGACCCAAATATGCCCTTATATTCATCTTGAATTTTTCCGAAAATATTTTCGATATATAGGAATTGCTTAAGTTAAACTCTTTGGCAAGGGATTCTCTTGTTATAGGGTCGGAATAGTTTGTGTCTATGTAGTTTATTATTTTTTCAACAAGGTTTTTGGTTGGTATTCGTGTGCTGCGGCTTATTTCCGTTTCTGCGTATAAATTTGAAAATATAATAAGAAGATAGCCCAGTCTTTTTTCCACGGGCATATCCTTATTTATCATTTTAAGAGCATAAACAGTCTCCTCCGTTATTTTCCCTTTGGAAATAACCGGATTCTTTGTATAGGCGGAATCCGCAAGGGGAAAAAGGGGCAGAAGATAGGCCGGGTCGAAAACCAAAATAAGCTCGTCCGCCGGAGGCCCCTGCTTCTTGAAATAGCCGTGGGTTGTGTTCGGAAAAATAACCGCCGCCTCCCCCTGTCTTACGGCGTAGGGCTTTTCCTCAACGGTTATATACTGTGTTCCCGAAAAAACATAGAGAATTTCTATATATTTGTGCATATGCTCCTTAAAAGAAAGCTGTCTCTTATTATGTATAACCGAAAAATCCGACTGCAAAACCTCATAAAACAGTGACAATATAACACACCTCTCCTCCAAAGCAGACTTTTTGTCCTAAAATTCATACTTTCCGCTTCTTATTATATACTTTAAAAAAATATATTACAAGCATAAATTAAAGGTATCCTCCAAATTTCATTATAATTTATTGTATTATTGACAAATACCTCCCCCGCGTGATATAATTGTATTGAAAAACATTTTACAAATATCATTTTCGAGGAGAAAACGGTTATAAAAAATTTTATTTTGCATTTGTTTATTTGTTATTTTGGGCTTTTTACAGGCTTTCGGATGGGACAGCATTACCGTTATTATAAACGGTGAGGAGCTTGACTGCGAAACGGAGCCTATGCTCATAAACGGCAGAACAATGCTTCCCGTCAGGGATATTTTTTTTGAAGCTTTCGGCACAGAGGTAAGCTATGAGGCTGAAACAAAGACCGTAATGGGTCTTAAGGGAGATAAAGTAATTGTTCTGACTGTCGGCAGCAATATAATATAGATAAACGGCGAAAAAAAGGAAACGGACACGGCTCTTGTTGTTTCCGACAGAAGAACCTTTGATTCGGTAAGATACCTTTCAGGATAAACACATGAATTAAAATTCTATTAAGAAACTGTTGCAGAGCTAAACTCAATTCACTGAATATCAACACCGCCCGAAGTCATTTGTTGTAAATCGATGTCTAAATAAAGCTGAAAGGGGAATGATTATGGCAAGAGTGTTATCGGAAAACGAACTGAAGGTCTTCGTTAAACAGGTTTTGGATCTTGAACTTTCATACTATCGGCAAAACAAATTGTCGAATGCTTTATTCGAACGGGTTACAAACGCCAGAGAGAATCTTGAAGAACTGAATAAAGTCGCAAAAAACGATAAACCTCCGAAAAAAGAATTATTAGTGGATTCAATATTTACTACTGAAACTTTTATGGCTTTGGCTTGCGGAGCGGCGTGGGGAGCAATTATAGGAGTCGGTGTATATCTGGTAACTCACTTCATGTTTAATATGAGTTTCTCATTGAAAAACCTCGTCATACTTTTGGCAGTAGTGGGTGCAATTATTGCGACTGTTTACATAGTTATTACCGACAGGCAGAGCGAAAAGGATGTATATAAGCATCTGCTTCACGAGTATAACGAACGTGAACAGAAAAGAACACATGACATACCGTACTATAAAAAATCTATTGCTGTGTGTTCAGAATTGATGGAATTAGGAAATAAGGAGCATTCAGACACTATGAAGCTTCTGATTGAGTACTACAATTTAGGCTACATATATCCTAAGTACCAGGGACTTGTTCCGGTGAGCACAATATATGAATATCTTGATTCAGGGTGGTGCTCTTCGCTTACAGGTGCCGACGGAGCATATAACCTCTATGAGAGCGAACTCAGACAGAACTTGATAATCGAAAAACTTGATGATGTGCTCGTAAAACTTGATGAAATAGTATATAATCAGAAATTACTTTCCGACGCAATTGCGGAAAGCAACAGACTGATATCTTCACTTTGTACATCTGTTGAAGTAATGAACAACAACACAGCGGTTACCGCTTGCTACAGCAAGGTCACGGCAGAGAACACAAAATACCTCTCAATGCTCGCAACCTATGAAGTTCTGAGCGGGCATTAAAAGCATTTGACAGATGTGTTGTAATGGACTCAAAGAGACCATTGCGGAAGAAAGAAACCGACCGATTGCCGCAAAAGACAAAATCGCCAGATTATAGCGAATGTTCGCAGAAAATTCACATGGTTTTTTCAAATCCGCTGCATTTTCTCGACCTATCGGGTATAATTAAAATGGTTTAGTAAGGTTCGATTTAAATGCAATGCCGCTGTATTCTGCGTATTGTGATATAAACTAATAAAATGAGAGGAGATTGTTGTATGAAAGTTGTATTAACAAAGAATTCAGCAGTGGTAATTTTGATGGGTTGTTTGCGTTTACTTTAACCGATTGCACCGATTACTTTTCGGAGGAATTATAATATGGATATTTTTCAAAGCTTTACTTGGGACAACATTGAAGAAACCGCTCCCGATGACCGGGACTTGAAAATGCTTTCGGAAATCGAAAACGACCCTGACTGCAGGGAATTTGTCTCAGAAGAAGAGCTTTTAGACAGCCTGAATTTATAAACAAATCTTTTATGAGGATAAAGGAGAAGAGGATTATGAAAAAATTTGTTATAGGTCTTTGTCTTTTTGCCGCCTTGAATACAGGGCTGGTTTTGGGAGCGGAGGACGGAATCACCCTAAACATTGACGGAGAGGAGCTTGTCTGCGACGTGGCGCCTCAAATTATAGACGGCAGGACGATGGTTCCCGTAAGGGCTATTTTTGAAGCCGTAGGGGCAGAGGTAAGCTATGAGGCCGGAACAAAAACCGTTACCGCCGTTAAAGATGATATAACCGTCATAATGGTTATAGACAGCACAACAGAGGAGATAAACGGCGAAGAGGTAACAATGGACACAGCCCCCGTTATAATAGAGGGCAGAACCTTAGCCCCCGCGAGATACGTGGCAGAGGCTTTCGGCTGCAAGGTGGGCTGGGACGGCAATACCAAAACCGTAGACATAACCACGTCAAAGGAGGCCGAGCCGGAAACAGAAACAGAAGCGGAAACCGATGAAATAACAGAAGAAGCCACGGAAAACGGCAATATATACGGTTATTTTGATTTATCTTTTTTCCGTGATAACACATTAGACATCGAGCCTGTGGACTACAGCGGAATAAGCAGCGAAAACACCGCAGGTCACGAGGAGCTGAGATCACGCTTTGAGCAGGATTATTTATACTGCCAAATAACCGTAAACAGCGATAATCTGTCCTCAAGCTTAAAAAAGAGGATTATGAAACCTTCTGCAATGCAATATATTCCTTTTGGGACGCAAATTTGTATTTCTACGCTGTGCATCAGCTTACGGAGCAATATGACGAATATAATGACATAACCGACATTCCCGATGATGTTTTTAATGCCTATATGAACGGTCTTATAAACGACTGCCGGCTGTATGTTGAGGACAATATGGCTATTATTGTCGAGGGAACAGGAGAAGGCTCGGCACTGCTCCTTATTGAAATGGCGGAGGATACATACGAGGGAAGCTGTCTTTACATAGCTGTTGTATTTGACGAGGACGGCAATATTAAATATTACACTCTCGAAAAGACCTCCGGCGAGGACTATTCTCTTTGCGAAAAACCGCTTCCTCTTCCGGGTATCTTTCAACAAACAGCTCCGTTACAGCAAGCTTAGACAAGAACGATGAAGAACTCAAAATGACATTTTTGCAGACAGTCTGTGCCGATTATTTTTCATAAAACCAAATAAAACGCAATATATAAGCCCCGGTATGTATAACCTTATGTATACACATCGGGACTTTTTTTATTTTCTTCATCAATTTATTAATTTTTCGAGGCTGTCTATATCCTTTAAAATGTTCTTTATTCCCTTTTTCCAAAAGGCTCTGTCAGTAAAGTCGATTTCCGCTAAGAGACCAACCTCTCTGACGGTTTTTTTGCCTGCGTTTCTTAATATGGTGTCATATTGGGGAACAAAGGCTTCCCCCTTTTCCTCATACAGGGCGAAAAGACTTCTTGCGAAAAGGTCGCCGAAAGCGTAGGGATAGTTGTAATAATTAAAATCGGCGTCATAATAGTGGGGCTTACAGAGCCACATATAGGGGTGGAGGAAGTTTACGTCAAGCCCCTGAAAATAGGCTTTTTTCTGGGCTTCCTCCATAAGGGAGCAGATTTCCCCGGCGGAGAGGCCGCCCTTTTCCCTTTCTTTAAAGAAGCTGTCCTCAAAGAGGAACCGTGAATATATGTCGCAAATACTTTGAAGCTCCCCCGAAAGGCGGCTTTCCTTTACGGTCAAAAGATTTTTCCCTGAAAAGACCTTTTCCGCCCGGCTGTAGGCCAGATTTTCACAGAAAGTTGAAGCCGTTTCCGCCAGTGTCATAGGGTAGTCTGAATTTACGGGGCTTTCCTGTTTAAGAGCCTCGTTGTGATAGCCGTGGCCGAGTTCATGGGAAAGGGTTATAATATCCTCAAAATTCCCCGAAAAATTCATTAAAACACGGCTTTCCTCCAGAGCCTTAATA
Organism: Clostridiales bacterium; assembly: GCA_021201395.1. Taxonomy (GTDB): domain Bacteria; phylum Bacillota; class Clostridia; order Lachnospirales; family CAG-274; genus JAJQCI01. The sequence goes on from JAJQFB010000022.1 coordinate 17,466, forward strand.
TATTCACAGTAGGCTCCCCCTACCTTACCCTTTCTCGGAAAAGCGTCAATCCACTGCCCCTCAAAGGCCTTGTCTGCAAAGGCTCCAAGCTTTTCGGAAAAACCGCCGTAGGTGCTTTTGACAAAATCCACAGCCTGTTCAAATGTGAATTTAAGCTCACTCTTTCCTACGGGGGCAAAAAGGTCGTAAAAGGGCAGTCTTTTCTCTCCCAAATAATCCGCCTTTATTCTGTAAAACCTGTTGAGCTCACAGATGTTATCCTCTACCGCCCCAAGCATAGCCCCCAAAATATCAAGGTCGATGCCTGAGCCTATGACGGATTCCTCAAGGGGAGATTTATAGCCCCTCATCTCACAGAGGGAAATAACCTCGCCCTTAATTGCGTTAAGACAGGCCGCCCCTACAGAAGAAATTTTACCGTAGGCCTTAAGCTCACTTTCATAGGCTTCACGGCGAACGTTTCTGTCGGCACTGTAGGCCATTCCCCTGATTTCCGAAAGGGGAACCTCCCTGCCCCTGAACTCACACATAAGGGAGGAGCTTACACCCTCCCAAAGCTTTTGCCAGCTTTCGGAGCCTGTAGATTTAAGCTTCGCGGCCGTTTTTTCCGCTTCGGGGCTTAAGCTGTGGGCGGCGGCCTCCTTTTCGCGCCTTAAAAAAAAGATATGCTCCTTTATGACGGAATTTTTGCTGAATTTTTCTATATCTATGCCTTTAATATATTCCCTGAAAAGACTTTCGCTCCAAGCTGCTTTGGCTGAAACCGCCGAAACCCCGTCGAAAAGCTTCGCCGCCTGTTTGTTTTCCGTGTCTGCGGAAAGTATAAGATTGAGATAGGCCGAAATTTTATTATAAAGGAGAATATCGTTTACCTTGTCGATATACCCCTCTATTACCCTTTCCGGGTCGGCCTTATCGTTAAAATTTACCTCCGCAAAGGTGTTGAGAGCGTCAAGCTTTTCGGAATATTCGGAAATATCGTTTAAAAGCTCCTGACAGTCAACGCTTTTATATATATTATCAAGCCTCCATCTTACGTCCATAAAAACAACCCTTTCTTTTTATTCTTTTCTCTTTTCTCTTTATTCTTCCTCAAAAAGCTTGTTTATAAACCTGTACCCCTCGGCAATATAATTTCCGCTTGCTTTGGCTTCTCTTTCGTTGTATTTCCATTCCTTTGAAAGGGGCTTCGTGCTGTCATAGAGCATATAGGGTACGGCCTCGCTTGTGTGTGTCCTGCACTTTATGGGCGTGGGGTGGTCGGGCATAACGGCCATTCTGTAGTCAACCCCCTCTTTTGTAAGCTCTTCGTTTACAACCTTAATTACTCTTTGGTCGAGGTTTTCGATGGCCTTGATTTTCCTCTCTATGCTGCCCTGATGACCCATTTCGTCCGGGGCTTCAACGTGTATGTAAACAAAGTCGCAGCCCTCTCTTAAAGCCTTGCAGGCCGCAAGAGCCTTTCCCTCATAGTTTGTATTAAGAGAGCCGTCCGCCCCCTCAACCTCTATAACTTTCATACCTGCCCCTACGGCGATACCCTTTAAAAGGTCTACGGCTGAAATCATAGCACCCTTTTTGCCTGTTTTTTCCTCGAAAAGATCAAGAGCCGGTCTTGTGCCTGCACCCCAGAACCAAAGGCAGTTGGCCTTGTTTAAGCCTTTCTTTGTCCTTTCGATATTTATGGGGTGGTTGTTTAAAATTTCATAGCTTTTCTCCATCATATACCTGAAACGCTTTTCTTCAGGCAGATAAGGGCCTATAACCTCCGTCAGGTGGTCGTGGGGCTGTGACAGCTCTATAACCGTTCCCTTATCCCAAATGAGAAGATGGCGGTAGCTGGTTCCTACATAAAATTTAAACTCGTCGTTTTCAAGCTCCGCCTTTACGGCCTCAAGCAGGACGGCTGCGTCCTCAGTCGAAATTTCACCGGAGCTGTGGTCTATTATCGTTCTCTTTTCAAAAGGAACATCCTCTTCCGATATGGTAACTATATTGGTTCTTATAGCTATATCTGTGGACTTCATATCAACGCCTATTGAAAGAGCCTCAAGGGGCGAGCGGCCGCTGTAATACTTTCTCGGAAAATATCCCATAACCGCAAGATTGGCCGTGTCGGAGCCGGGTTTCATTCCCTCGGGCACTGTCTTAACCATACCTATTTCCGAAACCTTAGCCATTCTGTCCATCTCCGGCGTAGCCGCATATTCAAGGGGCGTTTTTCCGCCTAAAGCCTCTATATTCCAATCCGCCATTCCGTCGCCTAAAACAATTACATATTTCATCGGTTTTTTCCTCCTGTTATATTTCTTATTACCCATATATTTTATCACTGCCGCCTTATATTTTCAAGATGTATTTATTTTATTTATACTTTTTATGCGAACAAATTTTCGTATTTCAAAATAAAACGTAATACACTAAATAAATAAAAAAAATCGGTTCAATACTGAGGGTATATATGGCTGTCGAAAGCAAGCACTATTTTTGGTCTGAAAACAGGTGTTTTTACGGAATATTTGTGATATAATTAAAGACGAAAGGAGGCAATTCATATAAAGAAAGATAAGGAAATTTATTTTGCAAAGGAGGAGGCCTGATATATGACTAAACTGTGTGAAGAAACAGTACATATCGACTTAAGCGAGCTTGACGTTAAATACAGCTTTATGGAAACTGAAGAGGAGGGCAAACCCGTTTACGGATTTATTGCGGAACTGTATGAAAACGGGGTCATTGTTGGCAGAGCCGAGGAAAAGGCAACGGCGAGCCTTTCCAAAGCTGTAAAGCTCTACGGTATGCTTATAAAATCAAAAGCAACGCCTGTAGACCTTAAATATGTTATAGAGGATTTTGTATAACCTGAAAAAGAATTTTAAAAAGGAGAAAGAAACGGGGCGGCTTGCCGAAAGGGTTAAGCCGCCCCGTTATTATTTGGCATTATTTGTTATTTATTGTTATTAATCATTGTTTGATTCTCCTGCTCTTGCGGCTTTTACTCCCGAAAGTATAACCGCCCTTGCTCCTTTTGCATCCTCTTTTGTAAGGGGCTTAACCCCCTTAAGAGGGTAGTCTATGCCGAGGCTTTCATATTTCTTAAGCCCCATATTGTGATAGGGAAGAACTTCTATTCCCTTAAGGTTTTTAAACCGCCCTATAAGCAGCCCCAAATTATACAGATTTTTTCTGTTAAAGGTTATTCCCGGAACAATAACGTGTCTCAATATAAAGGGAATGTTGTTTTCCTCAAGCGCCTTTAAAAATTCAAGGTTATTTTTTCCGCTTCTGCCTGTCAGCTTAATGTGTTCCGCCTCGTTGCTGTGTTTTATATCAAGGAGAACAAGGTCGGTTGAGTTAAAAAGCCGTTCATATTCCTCTTTTTTTCTTCGGTATAGCAAGCCCCCGATGTGTCGAGGCAGGTGTGTATGCCCTTATCCTCGGCCTTTTCAAAAGCTCCGTCAGAAATTCAAGCTGCATAAGAGGCTCGCCTCCCGTGGCGGTTATGCCCCCTGTTCTGTAAAATTCTTTGTTTCTGTCAAACTCGGCCAAAAGACTGTCAGCCGTTCTCTCCTCGCCGCCCTTAAGCTCCCACGTGTCGGGATTGTGGCAGAATTTACACCTCATAGGGCAGCCTTGAAAAAACACAACAAAGCGGATTCCGGGGCCGTCTACCGTTCCGAAGGTTTCAACGGAGTGAATCCGCCCTTTAAGCGGCTCAGAAGCTTTCATGAAAGGTTCTGGATATAACCTCGTCCTGCTGAACCTTTGTCAGCTTATTAAAATTAACGGCATAGCCCGAAACCCTTATTGTAAGCTGGGGATATTTTTCCGGGTGAGCCTGTGCGTCAAGGAGCGTTTCCCTTGAAAATACGTTTACGTTTAAGTGGTGGCCGCCTTTTTCGGCATATCCGTCAAGAAGCCCCACAAGATTGTCAATTTGCTGTTCCGTGGCTTTCATTTGTGAATGTTCCTCCTTACTCGGGTATTTCAATGTTAGGTTCGCAGCAGAGGCAGTCGTCGTTCAGGTCTATGACTATATCGCTCATAGAAACCCTATCCTTGCCTAAGGCGTCGGGTATGATTGAGAAAGTGTTGCTTATGCCGTCCTGGGCTGCGTCAAAGGGCAGCTTTGAAACGGAGCTTAAGGAAGCAACAGCCCCGTGGGAGTCTCTGCCGTGCATAGGGTTGGCACCGGGGGCAAAGGGTGTTCCTGCCTTTCTGCCGTCGGGGGTAGAGCCTGTTGCCTTTCCGTAGACTACGTTTGATGTAATCGTAAGCAGAGAGGTTGTGGCAACGGATTCCCTGTAGGTAGTATTACCCCTTACATACCTTGCAAATTCATGAACAAGCTCAAAGGCAAGGTCGTCGGCTCTGTCATCGTCGTTTCCGAATTTGGGGTAGTCCCCCTCTACTATAAAGTCGGTGGTTATGCCCTTTTCGTTTCTTATGGCCTTAACCTTGGCGTATTTAATAGCCGAAAATGAGTCAACCAAAACGGAAAGGCCGGCTATACCCGTGGCGAACCACCTCTTTACGGTTGTGTCGTGAAGAGCCATCTGTAAACTCTCATAGCAGTATTTGTCGTGCATATAGTGTATAATATTGAGGGCGTTTACATAAACCCTTGCCAGCCACTTAGCCATTTCCTTATATTTCTCATAGACCTCGTCAAAGTCAAGATATTCGCTTGTAACGGGAATGGTCTTGGGACCTATCTGCTTTCCGCTCATTTCGTCTACACCGCCGTTTATAGCGTAGAGCAGACACTTTGCAAGGTTCGCCCTTGCCCCGAAAAACTGCATTTCCTTTCCCACTCTCATAGAAGAAACACAGCAGGCAATAGCGTAGTCGTCTCCATGGGTAACTCTCATAAGGTCATCGTTTTCGTATTGTATAGAGGATGACTCTATAGAGGTTTTTGCGCAGAACCGCTTGAAGTTTTCGGGAAGTCTTGTTGACCACAAAACAGTCAGGTTAGGCTCCGGGGCCGTTCCCAAATTGGAAAGTGTATGAAGATATCTGAAAGACATCTTTGTAACAAGAGAGCGGCCGTCTATGCCCATACCGCCGATTGACTCCGTTACCCAGGTAGGGTCGCCTGAGAAAAGCTCGTCATATTCCTTTGTTCTGGCAAATTTAACCATTCTAAGCTTCATAATGAAGTGATCAATAAATTCCTGAATTTCCTTTTCCGTAAATGTTCCCTCTTTTAAATCTCTTTCGGCATAGATGTCAAGGAAAGTAGGGGTTCTTCCCAAAGACATAGCAGCACCGTTTTGGCTCTTTACAGCGGCAAGATAGCCGAAGTATAGCCACTGAATTGCCTCTTTAACGTTTTCCGCAGGCCTTGATAAGTCAAAGCCGTAAATTTTGCCCAGCTCCTTAAGCTCCTTAAGAGCCTTAATCTGCTCCGAAACCTCCTCACGGTTTCTTATAACGTCGGCATACATTATAACCCTTGAGTGGTTCTTCCAGCTTTCCTTGTCCTCTATAAGCTTGTCCACGCCGTAAAGGGCAACTCTCCTGTAGTCCCCTATTATTCTGCCTCTGCCGTAGGCATCGGGCAGGCCGGTTATAATATGGCTTGAACGGCAGGCCCTCATCTCAGGCGTGTATGCGTCGAAAACGCCGTCGTTGTGGGTCTTGCGGTATTTTTTGTAGAAGCTTACAAGCCCCTTGTCAACCTCGTAGCCGTGGTCGGCGCAGGCTTTAACGGCCACTCTTATGCCTCCGTCGGGCATAAAGGCTCTCTTTAAAGGCTTGTCCGTCTGTAAGCCTACAATGGTTTCGTTTTCTTTGTCAATATATCCTGCCGGGTGAGAGGTTATTGTTGAGACGATTTTGGTGTCCATATCAAGAACACCGCCGGCCTCTCTTTCCTTAGCCATAAGGTCTAAAACCTCTCCCCAAAGCTTGTTTGTTCTCTCGGTAGGGCTCTCAAGAAAACTCTCGTCCCCCTCATAGGGTGTGTAGTTTTTCTGTATAAAGTCCCTTACGTCAATTTCCCTGCTCCAGTTTCCCTTTATAAAGCCTCTCCATTGATTTTCCATACGGTTTATCCTCCCTGTAACAAAATATTAAAATAAGCTTGCAAAGCACAAGTTAGCCTATACTAACTATTATAATGTTTATTTTGAAATCTGTCAAGATGAATATATAATACTCCTTTTATTTTAATCTGTCAAGGCATATTTAGTAATTTATTCGGAAAATTTTACTATATGTAGTATGTATATGGTTTTTAAAGGCTTACGGGAATAACTCTTCCCCTTATTCAATATAGCTTTTGCCGATTATTTTTATAAGAGCCTCGGCGCTTCCCATTATGTCCGAGACTTCCCTGCCGCAGATTCCCGTAATTGCTCCGGCTATACCGAAAAAGTAAAAATCTGTCAGCACATCTGTTTCAGGGGACGCTCCCTCACGCTCTTCAATGCATTCTTTTACAAAATCCCTTATTGTCTTAATCGTAATTCTCTCTACGGCTTCCCTCTCTTTATATTTGAGAAATTTGTTTATAATATCCGCCTTGTCAATAGAAATACGTATAAGCTCCTCCACAGCCTTAACAGAGTCACCCTTTTCAGGGCTTTTCTCAAGAGACTTTTCAAAATTGCTTTTAAGTATCCACTCCATAAGGTCTAAAATATCCTCAAAATGATAATAAAAGCCCTGACGTGTAATGCCGCAGGCTTCCGATATATCCTTAACAGTTATTTTATCTATATTTTTTCTCTTAACTAAATCCAAAAACACAGCGGCAATTTTGTATTTCATTCCCTTGTTCTGCATACCCTGCTCCGTCCTTTCGGCTTAATTCAAAACCGACCTCCTAATCGGCAGACTTTAACTCCTGCCTTTGGGGATCGGTTTATTATTTTTATGAATATGCTTAATAAGAATTTGACGACACTTTTTAATTTACAGCCGCCGTATATATTATTTTAAAGCCTTTTTCTTTAAGAGCGGCTTCGGCTGCCTCGGCTTTGGAACCCAAAACCTTAAGGCAGATTTTTTCGTGATATGCGGAAATAAACTTAAGCTCCGCCCCTGCTTCCTCTATACAGCGAACCACATCGAAAATATCCGTTTTTTCTTTGGCTTCAACGGATATAAACAAACCCGTATATTTTGCCCCCGTATAGTTTAAGAGTGCCTTAAAAAGGTCGTTTCTCGCCAAAACGCTTACAACCCTGTTCTCCTCGTCTACAACGGGGAGAATACTTACTCTGTGGTCTTTCATTGTCAGAGAAGCCTCCCAGATTGTGTCCGTTTCCTTTGCTGAATAAACATTTCCGTTCATAACGTCCCTTACTTTTGTCTGGCTTAAAAATGAAGAAAACTTAAGCTCCTTAAAGGGAGAGGAAGAGGATGAAATATCCTCAAGAACGTCCTTGTCCACAATTCCCACAAGTTTTCCCTCTTTGTCAACAACGGGAAATTTGGAATGGTCAACGTCCTCTATTTGCTGATAGGCCTTAGCCGCCGACATATCACAGGAAACGGAGACCGCTCTTGCGGAATTTAATTCCGAAACATACATAAAATCACCTTCAATCTTTATGGATTATATTACATCTATAATACCATATCCGCCCGAAATATTCAACCCAAATAAAATATTATTCGTACAAAAGTATTATTTTTTTCTCAGAAAGGCTTCTTTTAAGGTCAATAACCCTTTGGTTTTCGGAGCCTCTGAATTTAAGGGAGATATTTCTTTTTGAAAGGTCGAACCTGCCGTCTACCAAAACATCTATACAGCTTAAAATTTCGTCTGTGGCTTCACAGCGTTTTTCAAAGCCCTCTCTCAATAAATCCTCAAGGAGAAAGCCCGTAAAGGCCCAGACATTTTTATCGGGAAGCTCAGCCCTCATACGCCTTAAAAGGCCTAAAATTACTCTTTGGTTTTCGGGTTCAAAGGGCTCGCCGCCCAAAAGGGTCAGGCCGCTTACATAGGGTTTATTAAGGGCTTCCATAAGGCGGTTTTCCGTTTCTGATGTGTATTCCCTGCCGTAGGTAAAACTCCACGTTTCGGGCTGGAAACAGCCTTCACAGCGGTTTGTACAGCCCGAAACAAATATAGTAACTCTTATGCCGTCGCCGTTTGCACAGTCGGCAAAATCCATAGCTCCGTAATACATAAATTATACCGCCGCCTCGTGGTTTGAAAGGTGCATAACTCTGTCCTTTATTTCCTGGGTTCTGCCCTGGTTCCAAAACTGTGTGCCTATATAGCCGCAGGTTCTCCTTGCTACGTTTAATTTGTTTTGGTCACGGTTTCCGCAGGAGGGACACTCCCAAACAAGCTTGCCGTCGTCCTCAACAATCTGTATTTCACCGCTGTAGCCGCAAATCTGACAGTAGTCGCTCTTTGTGTTAAGCTCGGCATACATAATATTGTCGTAAATGTGGCTCATAATAGCCAAAACCGCAGGTATGTTGTTCTGCATATCCGGAACCTCAACATAGCTTATGGCTCCGCCGGGGGAAAGCTTCTGGAACCGAGCCTCAAAGGTCAGCTTGTCAAAAGCGTTTATATTTTCGGAAACATGAACGTGATAGCTGTTTGTAATATAGTTTTTGTCCGTAACGCCCTCAATTATGCCGAAACGGTTTTGAAGGCATTTTGCAAATTTATAGGTAGTTGATTCAAGGGGCGTTCCGTAAAGGCTGAAGTCTATGTTTGTTTCAGTCGCCCATTTCCGGCAGGCTGCGTTAAGCCTTTCCATAACGTCCAAAGCAAAGGGAGTGGCCGAGGGGTTTGTGTGGCTCTTTCCCGTCATATATTTCGTACATTCGCAAAGACCGGCATAGCCCAAAGAAATTGTGGAATAACCGCCGTAGAGAAGCTTGTCTATCTTCTCGCCTTTCTTAAGCCTTGCCAAAGCACCGTACTGCCAAAGTATGGGGGCTACGTCGGAGGGAGTTCCCTTAAGGCGGTTGTGTCTGCACATAAGAGCCTTACGGCAAAGCTCCAGTCTTTCGTTGAGTATCTTGTAAAACTGTTCCATATCTCCCCCTGAGGAGCAGGCAGCATCCACAAGGTTCAGCGTAACAACTCCCTGATTAAAGCGGCCGTAATATTTGGGCTTGTTGTTTTTGTCAACATAGGGGGTTAAAAAGCTGCGGCAGCCCATACAGGCATAGCAGTGACCCTCGCCGTTTTTATCCACCTTGTTTTGAAGCATTATCTTCTCCGAAATATAATCGGGAACCATACGCTTTGCGGTGCATTTTGCCGCAAGCTCCGTAAGATAGTAATAAGGGCTTCCGGGGTTTACGTTGTCCTCTTCGAGAACGTAAATAAGCTTGGGGAAGGCCGGGGTTATATAAACGCCCTTTTCATTTTTAACACCCTGAATTCTCTGATTCAGCATTTCCTCTATAATAAGAGCAAGGTCTCTCTTTGTTTTGGGGTCTGTAACCTCGTTTAAATACATAAATACGGTTACGAAAGGAGCCTGTCCGTTTGTTGTCATAAGGGTTATAACCTGGTATTGTATCATCTGAACGCCCTGCTTTATTTCCCTCATAACCCTCATTTCAGCCGCCTTTGCGATTTCTTCGTCGGTGGCCTTTATGCTCTGGGCTTCAAATTCCTCTTTAACCTCAGCAAGGAATTTTTCACGGCTTACCTGTACAAAGGGAGCAAGGTGTGAAAGGGTGATGCTCTGGCCGCCGTATTGAGAGCTGGCTATCTGGGCTATGCTCTGGGTGGCAATGTTGCAGGCCGTTGAAAAGCTGTGGGGCTTTTCTATCATAGTTTCGCTTATGACGGTTCCGTTCTGGAGCATATCCTCAAGGTTTACAAGGCAGCAGTTGTGCATATGCTGGGCAAAATAGTCGGCGTCGTGGAAGTGGATTATGCCCTTTTCGTGGGCGTCCAAAACATCCTCGGGGAGAAGAAAACGGCGTGTTATGTCTTTGCTGACCTCCCCTGCCATATAGTCTCTCTGGACGCTGTTTATAGCCGGGTTCTTGTTTGAATTTTCCTGCTTTACTTCCTCGTTGTCATATTCAAGAAGGCTCAAAATCTGTTCGTCCGTGGTGTTTGACTTTCTTACCATAGCCCTCTTAAAACGGTATTTTATATAATTTTTGGCAACATTGTAGGCTGCCTGTTTCATTATCTCCTCTTCAACCATATCCTGAATTTCTTCAACGCTCATAGCTCTTATCATTCTCTTGCAGTATTCCTCAATGTGGTCTGCAATGGTGACAATTTGCTTTTGAGACATTTTGTCCTCTTCGGAAACGGTGTTGTTGGCTTTTTGAATTGCGGCGATTATTTTGGTAATATTAAAGGTTTCCTCCGAACCGCTTCTCTTCAAAATTTTCATATATAATCCCCTCCTTGTAAAACATAAACATATTCTTATAAAAGCGGCCTTAAAACCGATTTTCCGAATATGTAAGGCTATAGGCCTAAAAAACTAAATATAGTATTTTTTTTGAGCTCAAATCACTATATATCGTACTTAATGATACCATACGGGAGATAAGAATGCAATAAAAAGTTTTAAAAAAATTATGACTTTATTTTTATATTTTTCCCTTCCTGTAACATTTGTAATATTTGAGAAATGTTAATTTAATTTATATTAATTTAACCTATTGAGATTTTTCTGCTTTTGGTGTAAAATATTTGTGAGGATTTTTACAGTATATTTCAGCATATTCGGAAAGGAGAATTAATTTATGAATATAAGAGAATTCAGAGAAGAGGACAGGCAGGACTATTTTGTTATGTCGAAAAGGTTTTACTGCGGAGGCTCGGCCATAAGGGATATTCCCGAAAAACACAGAATAGATACCTTTGAGGAAATTATAAAGGGTAATCCCTTAATAAAGGGCTGTATTTTTGAAAACTCCGCCGAGATTGTAGGCTACGGCCTTTTGACCTTTTTCTACAGCCGCGAAGCAGGGGGCAGGGTTTGTCTCATAGACGAGATTTACATAAAGCCCGACTACAGAAACATGGGCTTCGGAACACAGTATCTCTACTATGTTTTCAGAGCCTACCCCGAGTGTAAATTCCGTTTGGAAGTAAGACCCAACAAAATAGGCGCCGTTAAGCTCTATGAAAAGCTGGGCTTTAAGAAAATCAACTATAACCAGTATATAAAGGAATAAAATCACATCTTTCCGGAATAATTCAAGGGCTTGTCTAATATATTAATAATACATATATTAACAAAAGGAATTATTACGGAGGAGATTACAGTGAAAAAAATAATATTTTCGGCGGTAACGGCGGCTCTTATTTTCTGCGGCTGCGGAGGAAACAAAACAGAGGACGCAGCGGCGGAAACGGCTCAGGCGGGAATTTACGGCGAGGCTCTCCCGATAACAAGGGGCGAGGCAGGAAGAATGCTGGCTTTATGCCTGTATGATTACGGGGAAATAATTTCTCTTGAGAACAAGGCAGATTTTGCGGACGTAAGCAGAGAGGACAAGCTTTACAAATACATAAACGCCGTATACAGCTTCGGACTTATGGTAGGAGACGGAGTTAATTTCAGAAGCGGAGACTACTTAACCGTAGGAGAGGCAGAAGCTCTAATTGCTGCTTCCGACAGCTCCGGCAGACTTAAAATAGAAACAGAGGAGAATACTCTTGAAAATCCCATTTCCTACTATATGTGGCTTCAAATTTTGGAGAAGCTGGGCGAGGCGGAGGTTTTTCGGGGGGTTGAAAAACGGGAAATGACCGTTTTGATGACGGGAGAAGGGGCGGAGGAAATAGAGGGCTATGTTCTCTGTTCCGAGGGGCTTTACAAATCCGATGATTTTGTGCCTGAAAAGTTTGAAAATACGGTTTCGGAATTTTTGGTTAAAGACAGCAGCCTTATAGGTATATGCTCCGTTGTTTCCGACAGCCCTGTTTTTGAGAGGTGTCTTGTGACAGACTGCTCCAAGGGGGAAGCGGTTATATTTTACGGCGGCTGTAAAAAAACATATAAAACGGAAACAGAAATAAGCAGCAAGACCCCCTTTATTGCGGATGCGGCGGTTAAGGGAGACAGGCTCTTAAATATTGAAAGGTATACGACGGAAAAATACGGCAGGGTTATTGCCGTGGGGGAAAATATACTCTTTGACGACGGCTATTCCTATGCTGTTGATGATAATATGGCAGTTTATTCCGTATATGAAGGCATAAAAAGCGGCGGCAGCGAAGCTATAATAAGCGGAAGCTATGCAAGAGTAATTTTTAAGGACAATACAGCCGTCTGTGTTCTTTGCGAAGATGAGCCTGAAGCCGATATTATAAGAGTGGCTTTAAGCTCTTCCGAGGGCGGTCTTATTCACAAAAGCGTTGAAATTTCATCGGAACAGGGCTTTACACTTAAAAGCGGAGAAAACGAAACCGAATATATGGGCGGACAGATTCTGAATATAAATCCCGAAAATCAAGGGAGTCTGTTTAAGGGCAAAAAAATAAGTCTTATCTCCCGGGGAGAGGGCAAAATATATGTAAACGGCACAGGCTATGAGGGCAGGATTGACATTATAAGCTGTGAAGGAGGCTATAATGTTGTCTGCGAAATGGATTTAAACAATTACCTTTACGGTGTTGTCTGTGCGGAAATGCCGCCGTCCTACGGGGAGGAGGCTTTAAAGGCTCAGGCTCTTGCGGCAAGAAGCTACGCCTATAACCAAAGGTTGGGAAACAAACGGATAGCCTCGGGAGCCAATATAGACGACACAACGGCGTTTCAGGTTTACGACCCAAATTCTGTCTGTGACGATGCAATAAAGGCCGTAGGCGAAACAGGGGAAGAAATGATTGTTTATGAGGGAAAGGTTATAAACGCCTGTTTTTATTCGACATCCTGCGGAATAGGGGCAAACAGCGGCGAGGTTTGGCCTGAGGGCACATATAAAACGCCCGAATATTTAAGCTCAAGGGTAATAGGTGATATTAAAGCGCCTGATTTTTCCGATGAAGAGGAAGCTCTTAAGTTTTTTAAAACCGTGTATGAGGGCAGCTATGAGGCGGACTGCCCCTATTACAGGTGGAGTTTCAGAGCCGATAAAAGCAGTTTTAAGGCCGATATAAAAAATATAGGAAATATAGAGAGAATAAGCGTAACAAAAAGAGGCGAAGGGGGAAACGTCACAGAGGTTTTAATAGAGGGGGAAGAGAAAGATATTGTTGTTCAGGGTGAAAGCAATATAAGAAGCCTTTTAAGCCCCGGAGATGTTAAGCTGAACGACGGAACGGTTAAGGAATTTCAGAGCCTGCCCTCCTGCTTTTTTGCCGTTGAAGAGGTTTCGGGAGAATTTTATTTCTACGGCGGCGGTTACGGCCACGGCGTGGGAATGAGCCAAAACGGAGCGGAGGCCTTAGCGGCTCAGGGTATGGACTATAAAAAAATCATAGAATATTTTTATAAAGGGGCAGCGGTTGAAAAGCTTTAATTTTTATTTTACGTTCTTAAAACTCTTAAGGAATCGCTGATTAATTAGCTCATCGCATCTTCACTGCTGCTTTTTCCGATTGCGGCGTCAGTCGCTTTTGACGTAGGCTCCGGCTACGCCTGCAAGCGACTTCCTTGCCCTCGAAAAAAAGCAACATCAAATCTGCTTCGGCGAATTAATCATCGCTTCCTTAAAATATTAAAAGAAGCTGTTGTACCGAAAAGCGCACGAAAGATAGCACAAACCGAGGGAGATGTCAAGGGTAATACAGAGCTGACGCCCTTGACATCTCCCTCGGTTTGTGCTGTTTAGAGGGTTTTGCATTTGCGCACGGCAAATGCCTCTTTTGACAATAGTTTATCCTCGACTGCGAAACTTTTTCGCCTTTCACTTGTTAAATCCTGCATATTCTTCGGCTTGAAAATTACTGCAAAAAATCAATTTGGGGGAACCGCAGGGGACTGCCTCTGCAAATTTAAAATACAGGTTTTGCGGCAGTCCCTTAATTTTACTCTGTGATTCTATAAAAGCAAACTTTGAAGCTGTCTGCCCTCTATGGCTTCCGAAACCGTTTCTTCTGTTTTTGAGAAGTCCGCCATAAGAGACATAGGCTTGTTTAGGCTGTCGTCCTGACCGAAAGGCACAAAATATATATTCTTTTTATTTAAAAGCTGCCCTATATTCTGAAAATTTCCGCTTAGGCCATCGTTTGTGGCCACAGCTATAACTACGGGCTTTTGGTTCCGAAGATGGGACTTTACCGCTAAGGTTACGGGGGTGTCGGTTATGCCGTTGTTAAGCTTAGCCAATGTATTCCCCGTACAGGGGCAGACAATCAAGACATCGAACATTTTTTTAGGCCCTATGGGCTCCGCCTCCGTTAAGGTTTCTATTATATCCTTTTCGGAAATATTTCTAAGCTCTTTTTTAAAATCCTCTGCTTTGCCGAAACGTGTATCCGTTTCGGCAGCATTATAGCTCATTATAAACCGCAGCTCCGCGCCCTTTTCCTTAAGCCTCTTAAACTCCTCTATGGCTTTTTTAAATGTACAGAAGGAGCCGCAGACACACACACCTATCTTTAAGTCTTTTATTTCCAAAAAAATCACCTCCCTGCCTAATAATATTCAAATTAAGGCGGAGAGGTTACTTTTATATTTTTACAATTATATGATTTTATGGTTTTACGGTTTTATAATTTCCTTTCCCTGTGGAAATATTCATCGGCGAACATAAGATCCTTTTCAAAGAGAAGAAGTGTAAGCTCATCGCCGCTTTTTATAATAACGTTGCCTTTGGGGACAATTATATCCCCCTCTCTGTTTATGGAAGTAATAAGCAGACTTTCAGGCAGGTCAAGCCCCCCTACCCTTTTATGAACAAAGGCCGATGACATATGTATAGGTATTTCGATAACAACCCTTTTTCCTTTATATTCTTTTTCGCCCTTTTGATTTTTAAGTGTATTGTGAAGAAGCATTTCATAAACAGGTCCGCAGCCGAAAGCTTCCGCTACCATAAAGGAAACTATTGTAACTACGCTTAAAAACAGGAACTGGTTAAAGCTGCCCGTCATTTCGCAGACGAGAATTATGCCTGTTACGGGAGCTTTTGTTACGGCTCCGAAAAAGCCTGCCAGTGAAACGGCTATAAAAAAGCCTAAGCTGTCGGGGCTTGTTCCCGTATATTTAACAAACAGAGCCGAAAAAAACGCTCCGCACAAGCCGCCTATTGTCAAAAGGGGCAGGAAAATTCCCCCCGGGGCTTTTGAAGCAAAACAGAACTGTGTAAAGAAAAACTTTACAACAAGCATAAGGGCAAGCATCCCTAAACCATAGCCGCTCTCGGGCAGAGCATCTATGAGAGCGTGGCCGCCGCCCAAAAGCTGAGGCAGTGTAAGGGCTATTATACCCGTAAGTATAAAGGCCGGAACAGGCTTTAAAAAATCGGGGATTTTAAAAAGCTTTCCGTAGTTGTTTGCACCGAAAATAATGCAGTTGTTGAAAAGAACCGCAAGAAGCCCCAAGGCTATGCCCAAAATTATAACATAGTACACAGCACTGTAGGGGATTCGGCTGACCTCTCCGAAAGTAAAGACGGGAGAGGTTCCGAAAATTCTTTTTGAAACCATATCGGCGGTTATGCCCGTAAGCATACCCCCTATGAGGATATATTTGTTAAAGGACTTGTGAAGCTCCTCCATAACAAAGAGGGCTCCGGCGAAAGGGGCGTTAAAGGCCGCCGCCAAGCCTGCCGCTGCACCGAAAGTCAGCAGGTAGCGTTCCCCTGTTTTGTTGCCCTTTATAAAACGGCTTATTCCCAAACCCGCAGCCGAGCCTATCTGAACCGAGGGGCCCTCCCTGCCTAAGGACATACCTGCCCCTAAGCATATAAGGCCGCCCAAAAACTTAAGAACCAAAACTCTGAGCCAGTTAAACCTCATTCTGCCCAGCAAGACCCCCTCAACCTGAGGGATACCGCTGCCGGAAATAAGAGGCTCTTTTTTTACCATAAGCCCTGCGGCTATGCCTAAAATAATTAATATTATAAACATAACCACAGCCTTAGGAACGGAATCCGCAAGCTTATAAAGGGAAAGGGCAAAGTCGAATATAACCGCCAAAAGATACCTGTATAGACTGACTACAGCCCCGGCAGCAAGCCCCACCAAAATACCCTCCAAAATTATAAGGTACTCATATTTTTTATTGTTTACAAGAGATTTTTCCGATGTGTTCATAGTGTCCATAGTATTAATATTTAAAATATTCCGAATACCTTTCTTGTGTAAAAGGGTTTCTTATTTATAATTCCGTCCTTTGCATATTTTTCGTCGGCGGTCATAATAGTAAGCTCTAAAGGTTCCTCCGTGTTTTCCCTGTATATTTCCTCTATTTCTTTGTAAATATCTCCCTTTGCGTCCTTGTCGCCCTTATAGTCGATTACCACAAGGGGAGAGGGCTTTCCGTGGTCGGAACGGTAAATTTCAAGGAAATAGGCTGCGCTTACGCTTTTAACACCTCTGAAATACTGCTTAAGCTTACCCGTAAGCTCATAGGGTTCCTCAAGGGGCTCGCCGATATAGAGTATATCGTCCTCTGCTTTTTTGGAGCCGACAGTTACGGACATCTCCGAAGCGGACATATTTACACCCGTATCTTCCGTCGGAGCCGATGGCAAGGGTGCCGTTCCGGGAGCCGCTGCTCCGGGTGTTCCCGTTGTTCCTACTGCTCCTGCTGCCTGCTGAGCCTTAAGCTGCTCTGCGGCCTTTTTAAGGTTTTGATCCATTTGGTCTATTGTCTTTTCGTCTATCAAAAGACCGTGTTCAAAGGGATTTATAAGGATACCCTTTATATGCCCCTTTTGGCCTACGGCAATTTTAATAATTTCCGGAAAGGGCAGAGCCGCCGCTTCCTTAGGCGGATTGTTGGGCTGCTTCTTTATCTGATCCCAGTCGGTAAAGGCACCCAAAAGAGTTTCCCCCTGTTTGTTTTTAAGTGTCAAAAACCGGAGCTGAACCTGATTTTTACCGTCATTTTCCGTTTTTTTAACAGCATTGCAGGGTACAAGGAGCTTTGACTTAAAAAGCTGCTGTATAAAGGCGGCCTGTGTGTTGGCACTTGGGTCTGCCTTAAAAACCTCCATAGCCTTACAGAGTATGGGGTTTGAAATCTTTTGGCCGTTTGCCCCCTGTCCCCTATCGGCTGTGGGGCCGACTCTCGGGGCTGCTTTCGGCTTAACCAAAGGCGGTTTTTTGTTACTCATAAAAACACCTCAATCTTTTATTTTTTTAATTTTTCCTTAATTTTCTTTATAATAGTTTATAAGACAGCCTGCGAGGATTATTTTTCTTTCGTCCTCCGTAAGCTCCGCCATATTGAGTATGAAGGGCTTCATTTCGCCCTTCTTTACAACATAAGCGGCAATGTCTTTTTTGTTTTGGGAAATTGCTTCCCTTACGTTTGGAACAAATATATAATCGCTGTTTTCAAAAGGGGGTTCTCCCTCAAAAAGAAACGGAAGCATACCCCAGTTTATAAGGTTGGAGCGGTAGCGTTTTGTGGCGTATTCTTTGGCAATATTCGCCCAACCGCCTATTACCTTTTGACAGCTTGCGGCCTGTTCCCTGGCGGAGCCGTCGCCGGGCTTAACGGCGTAAATCGTCGTACCTATGCCCAAATCCTCTCTGAAATGTATATCCTTAAATTTATCGTCTTTCTTTATGGTGTCGAAAATTTCGCTTATTTCAGGCAGAGCCTCTCTGGGACACTGACCCTCTGTGTTTCTTGCGATTTCCGCCTTTTGAACCTCTTTGGTTCTTCCCACATAGGCCGGGTCTTTTCTTGAAAGCGTAAATTCCGCAAGGCCTAAAGGGTTGGAACGGTAGGAGCTTGTCTCACCCGAGGGGATAAGCTCGTCTGTTGTTGTAACAGGGTCGGTTATATATGAAACAACCTTTAAGAGGAGATTGTCGGGCAGAGCGCTCATCTTCGGCCAGTCGGTAATGTTGGGACCGAATTTAAGCTCTACAGAGGAGTCGGCCTTTCCGAAGCCCTTGTAAACTCTGTTGTCATAAACAGACCTGTTAAAGAAATATTTGGGCTTAGAGAAATTAAGGTCAAGGTCTGTGGCCGCCGTAAGAACGCCGTGGTTTACTGCCGTTGCGGCTATGGAACGGGCGTCCATAAGGGCTACGGAGGCTATCTGGCCGTTTCCGGGTTTGGAGCCTTCTCTGTTGGGGAAGTTTCTGGTTGAATGCCTTATTGAAAGACCCTTGTTGGGAGGCACGTCTCCTGCGCCGAAGCAGGGACCGCAGAAAGCGGAGCGAACCGTAGCCCCGGCCTCCATAAGCTTGAATATGGAGCCGTTTTCAACAAGGCTCATAAATACAGGCTGTGAAGAGGGATAAACCGACAGCGTAAAATCCTGGTCGCCTATTGTCTTTCCCGAAAGAATGTCCGCTGCATCAACGATATTGTCGTAGGTTCCTCCGGCGCAGCCTGCTATAACGCCCTGCTCTACCGTAAGCCTGCCGTTTTTAACCTTGTCCTTAAGCTTAAAGCTTATGCCGGGATTGTCAATCTGCTTTGCTCCGTTTTTCTCCACAATATCTAAAATATCCAACAGGTTTTCGTTTAACTCCTCGATTGTGTATACGTTTGAGGGGTGGAAAGGCATAGCTATCATAGGCTTAACCTTTGACATATCCACATAAACAAGACCGTCGTAGTAGGCTCCGTCCTCAGGCACCAAAACCTTAAAGTCCTCGGGGCGGTTGTGAATGTCATACCACTCCTTTGTTTTATCGTCCGTAATCCAAATAGAGGAAAGACAGGTTGTTTCCGTTGTCATAACGTCTATGCCGTTTCTGTATTCGGCGGAAAGATTTTTAATTCCGTCCCCTATAAATTCCATAACCTTGTTTTTAACATAGCCGTTTTTGAATACCGCCCCTATAATGGCAAGAGCAATGTCCTGAGGGCCTACCGCCGGGTCGGGCTTTCCCGTTAAATAAATTCCTATAACCTCCGGACGGTTTACATCGTATGTCCTGCAAAGAAGCTGTTTGGCAAGCTCTCCGCCGCCCTCGCCTATGGCCATTGTTCCCAAAGCACCGTAGCGTGTATGGCTGTCGGAGCCTAAAATCATCTTTCCGCAGCCTGCCATCATTTCACGCATATACTGGTGAATAACCGCAAGATGGGCAGGAACGTAAATACCGCCGTATTTCTTTGCCGCCGAAAGGCCGAACATATGGTCGTCCTCGTTTATTGTTCCTCCCACGGCACAAAGGGAATTGTGACAGTTTGTAAGCACATAGGGAATGGGGAACTTCTCAAGCCCGGAAGCTCTGGCCGTCTGTATAATACCCACATAGGTAATATCGTGGGAAGCCATAGCATCGAATTTAATCTTAAGCTGTTCCGTATTTCCCGATGTATTGTGTGCCTGCATAACAGAATAAGCTATTGTTTTTTTCGAGGCCTCCGCCTTGTCAGCCGAAACTCCCATTGAGCCAAGCTTCCTTAAGCCCTCGGCGTCGTCCTTTATAATTTCCCCGTTTACATAAAATACCCCTGAATCGAAAAGTTTTACCATAGCAATTTTCCTCCTAAGAAAGATTTTTTTCATCTCCAAAAAATCCACAGCCCTATTTTATCACATATTTTTCACAATTTCAACCCCCGACTGACAAACAGTCAAATTTTTTACCTGTGTTTTTATCTTAGTTTTTAAGACATTTTTTTGCAATAAACGCAATAAAAGGAGAGCGTACCCCCTCGGAATACGCTCTCCTTTTTATTGTTTTTAAATTTATGCTGACCGTATTTATTAGCTTATTAGTTTATTCACTTAAAACAGTTCCGTCCGCAAGGGTTATCGTGTAGCCGTTAAAGTTGATTGTTCCGTTATTTGTAAGCTCTGAAATAACACAGTCCCCTGTCAGGTTCCAAACAGAGCCCGAATCTATTGCTATAACAGCGTTGTCGGAAACTGCCGTTCCGCCCTGTTCATTGTCAATTATGCTGATTATGCCCGTAAGAACAGAGCCGTCTGTAAGCTCAAGCTCCAAAGTTGAAATTGTATCAACGGAAATGTCGCCTTCAAGCTCCTGATTGCTTACCGTAAGCTCAACCCGAGAGCCGTTTGCTCCTGCCGTACCCCAGCCTCTTGAGGCGCTGTTGCCGACTATTCTGAAAAGAAGCCCCTCCGAGTCCTCATTTACAATATCAACACCGGAAAGTTCAATTACGGAATGTGTATTTGTAACATAGAATACGTCTCCGTTGTTGCTTGTAAGGCTTCCGCCCTCCATTGTAAATTCGGAGGTTCCTGCCTCTGCGTCTCCCGACATAGACTGGTAAATCATAACATTGTGAACGTTTTCATCGGAGCTTGTACCCTTTGTGTCGCTCATATTTCCCGTTACGTCGCAGTCATAGAGCGTAATTGAGTTTTGTCCCTCTATAACGAGAGCCTCGGAATTGTTTGCCGTAAGCTCGGCGTTTGAAACGGTTATGTCCGCTGTGGAATAAACCGCAGGAGAATTATAACCGTTTGAGGTGTAGCTTCCGCCCTCCACAACAACTGTTCCGCCCCCTCTGTCAGAGCGGATTGCCGCTGCGGAGCTTCCGCTTGTATCAACCGTCAAATCATAGGCATAGGTGGTTCCGCCGCCTGTGGTCTGGATTCCGCCGGAGTTATCGGCTGTTGTTGTAATCGTTGTGTCGGAAACAGTAACAACAGTGCCCTCGCCGTAGCTGAATACACCGTTTCCGTTTTGTGCGGAGGAGCTTATATTTGAATCGGTTATTGTAACCGCCGCTCCGTTTGCAGCCAAAAGAGCCGCATTCATACCGTAGAAATCTCCGTTCTCCGTGTTTGAAGAGGAGCCTGCGGACTTATTTACCGTTATGCCCTCAAGTGTAACCGTTGCTCCGTCTATTCTCAGGGCATTTTCGTCGTCCCCTGTTGAGGTGTAGGTTTCGCCGCTGTAGGTTCCGTCCTCGTCAATGGTTGTTGCTGCCGTTCCCTGGGTTACCTCTCCCGAGCCTCCGAAAGAACCGCCGCTCATTCCGCCGCCCTCTCCGTCGGGAGCTTCGCCCATCTGACCCATACCGCCGCCTGTTTGACCCCCTGCGGGTTCAACAGTATCGCCTATGGCAATTATCAAAATCGTAGCCGCCTCGGCTCTTGTAAGGGTTCCCTTAGGCCTTAAGGTTCCTGCGTCGTCCCCTGAAATAATTCCCTTTGACACAAGAACAAGTATGGCCGTCTCGGCATAAGAGGAAATGTCGCCACTGTCTGTAAAGGCCGAAAGGTCTCCCTCGGCTGTTACATCCATACCCTTATAAACCATATATCTGTAAATAATTACCATAACCTGTTCACGGGTAAGACTTGCTTCGGCGCTGAAGCTCCAGCCGTTATCTTCAAGAATTATGGAATTTTCCTCCGCCCACTCTACCGCAGGGTCATACCAGTTTTCCTCAGAGGCTGTGTCGGAGGAATTTCCGTCTGCTCTGTAGAGTATAGACAGAAGCTGAGCCGCCGTTACGGTTCCGTCAGGCTGAAAGGCTGTGTCTGAAACACCTGAAATAAGACCTAAGCTGTAAGCCTGTGAGATGTAGCTGTAATACCATGAATCCGAGGAAACATCGGTAAAGGGTAAACCTCCCTGAGCTTCTCCCTGTTCCCCCGGTTCTCCGTCGGGGGCTTC
>JAJQFB010000022.1:39214-50472 GCA_021201395.1 Clostridiales bacterium
GGCTTCATCTGCATACACTCCCGAAAGGCTCGTAAAAGCCATCCCCGAAGCAAGTATAACCGCCAATAATTTTCTTTTCACATTAAACCGCTCCTTTGCTGTATTTTATATATAAATTAAATTTCTTACTGTAAAAATAATAAATTATTTTAATTAAAAAAATACTAAAGGGGTTTTAATATACTATTAAATTTTTTAAACCGCGCGGAAGAAACGTCATAAAAAAATGTATTTTCACTTGTTAAATATTCTTGTATGTGATAAAATATTTTAAGAGAAGAATATACGGGAAAAAGCCGGCATTAGGGTATCATACAGAAAGAGGTTAAGCTATGGATAAAAATATAAATAAAAAGAAAGAAGTAAAGGGGACTGATATTGCCGTATCTTTGATTTTGGGCTTTGTTATTGTGATTGTTCCCCTTATTATAAGGCTTGCGGTTGTCAAAACTTCAAGCGACGAATTAGGAGCCGTCAGAAGCAGCTCCGCAAGCAACGATGTCTTTATATATTGTAAAAGCTGGGCAATTATACTTGCCGTTATTTTGCTGCTTATTGTTTTGGTACTGGATCTTATGACGGACTATAAGACAAAGAAAATATATCTTAAAAATCCCCTTATGCTTACGGGGGGGATTTACGGTGTTTTCGTAATTCTTTCGGCTGTGTTTTCCTCCTATAAATCCGTTGCTTTCAGGGGGGTAACAGAAAGATATGAGGGGGCGGTAATGCTTTTGTGTTATGCGGCCTTGTTTATGATTATGTTCCACTTTGTAAAGAACGTTAAGAAAATGAATTTCTTTTTAGGCGCTCTTACAATTTCAGCTTTTATAATAGGCCTTATAGGCATAGGCCAGTTTTTAGGCTTTGATATTTTCAAAACAGACTTTATGACAAAGCTAATCTACGGCAGCTACTACAAAGAGGGCAGCTCCCTCTCCGTAAAATACGAAAATATTTATTCCCTGCTCTACAACCCGAACTGCGTGGGCAGCTTTTTCGCCCTTATGCTCCCTGTGTTTTTGGTTCCCTCTTTGCTTCTTCCCTTAAAAAACAAGCTTAAATATATCTGTATAGTTATGACCGTTATTTCGGTTATAAACGTGGTGGGAAGCGGCTCCGCCGGCTCTCTTTTGGGACTTTCCTCTTCGGCTGTTGTTATTGTTACAGCAGGGATATTCTATTGTATTAAGAAAGGCATGCTTAAGAATATGAAGCCTGCGGCCTTTATAGGCTTTTTTATAGGGGCGGCTGTTGTCTGCTGCTGCGGAGCGGCGGTAATAAAGGCGGATAATTTCAGCTTCCGAAAGGTTCAGGTTATTTTTGACGCCGTAAGCGGAAAAACCGTCCGGGAAAGCCCCTATTTCTGGAGGGATTTAAGCATAGAGGGCGACAAGGGTCTTATATCCACGGCTTATTTTGATATTGAGGTTTCAAAGGACGGGGAGGAGCCCGTTCTCACCGTAGACGGAGAGGAGCTTAACTATACCTCCGTTTCCGAAGATGACGGCGTAATTACCTATTCATACGATGTACCCTATCTTGAAAGAGCCTGCGTTATGTTTTCAGACGGCATAATATACTTCGAGGGCTATGACGGTTTTTCCACTACCGACTTTATGTTCAGAGAAACGGAAAGCGGGCTTACTGCCGTTGTAAGAAATGGTGATGACTACGACCTTAACACAGAGGTTGAACATATAGGCTTTGAGGGACTTGAATATTTGGGTTCAAGCAGAGGCTACATCTGGTCAAGAAGCCTGCCCCTTATTTTAAAGGTCAAAAACTTTATTTTAGGCTCCGGCCCGGATACCTTTGTTTTGGAATTTCCTCAAACCGACCTTGTGGGAAAAACCAGATTTTTGGGCAACCCCTATGTTATTGTGGACAAGCCCCACAATATGTATCTTCAAATTGCCATAAATACGGGAGTTTTTTCCCTTATTGCTTTTTCGGCTATTGTTGTTATATACTTTTTCTCAACAATTAAGGCTATGCTTAAAAGTAAAAACAGATATATAAATATAATAAGAATCGCCCTTCTTTGGGGCATTTTGGCATACCTTGCCACGGGAATTTCAACGGACAGCACCGTAAGCGTGGCTCCCTTTTATTGGATAATTTTAGGGCTGGGATGCAGCCTTAACAAGGCAGATTTTTCTGAAAATTCGGAGGAAGAAACAAAATGAGCATTAATCGCGACGGTTTGAAAAACCCTCAAAAATTAAAAGCCCCGGGGCTGTATATTGTTTTGGACGCCGTTTTTATAAATCTTTCTCTTTTGGCGGCTCTTACACTGTGGTACGGGGGAAGTATACCCGGAAGCGGCTATATAACCTTTAACAGCTCCGTTTGGCAGTGGTATTTCCGTGCAGCGCCCTTTGCCGTTGTTGTTTCCCTTATAGTTTATACTCTCTTTGGCTTTTACAGCAAGATTTGGAAATATGCTGACATTGAAGAGCTTATAAAAATATTTTTAAGCCAGATAATTGTTTTTACATCTCTTATACTTTTTGACATTTTCTGTTTGAGCAAAATGGGCTTTATAGATCTGCCCAAAAGAATGATTGCCCTTGCCCTTGCCTTTAACTTTGTTTTCTTTGTTTTTTCACGCTCCGGCTACAGGTTTATAAAGAGAATGTATATACACATAGAAAACCGCTTTTTCAAAAAGGCGGGAACAAAAAGAGTTATGATTATAGGGGCAGGCTATGGGGGGTATAACGTAGTCAGAAGTATTCTCCAGTATGCCAAAGGGTATGAAAACAGAATGGCTGTTATAATCGTAGACGATGATGTGACGAAAAACAACACCACTATACACGGCGTCAGAGTTACCCACAACATAGACAACGTACCCCGTCTTGCGGAGGAATATGAAATAGACGAAATCATAATAGCCATACCCTCTGCCAACAATATACAGCTTAAAAGAATTATGGACAACTGCACGAAAACAAACTGTTCTCTTAAGCTTATTCCCCCTATGAGCGATGTACCGGAAAACGGAAGCTTCCACAGGGTCTTACAGGAGGTTAAAATAACAGACCTTCTTTTCAGGGAGGAAATAGAAATAAACGTAGAGGACGTCAGCGGCTATCTCAAGGGTAAAACCGTTTTGGTAACGGGCGGCGGCGGCTCCATAGGCTCTGAGCTTTGCCGTCAGATTGCCAAATTTATGCCTGAAAAGTTGATTATATTCGATATGTATGAAAACAATGCCTATGAACTTTTTAACGAGCTTAAGAATAAATACGGCGATAACATTAATATAATTGTTATTATAGGAACAATCTGCGACAAGTCCATTGTAAAAAGGGTTTTCGAGGCATATAAGCCCTCTGTGGTTTTCCATGCGGCGGCTCATAAGCACGTGCCTCTTTTACAGAGCGTACCCAAGGAAGCCGTTAAAAACAACGTTTTCGGAACCTTAAACGTAGCCGAAGCGGCGGACAAATACGGGGCGGAAAGGTTCGTCCTCCTTTCCACCGACAAGGCCGTAAACCCCACAAACGTAATGGGAGCTACGAAAAGGATAACGGAGATGATAATTCAGCAGATGTCAAAAAAGAGCAGAGCAAAGTTTATGGCCGTCCGCTTCGGGAATGTTTTGGGCTCCAACGGCTCTGTTATACCTATTTTTAAGAAACAGATTGCGGAGGGAGGCCCCGTCAGAGTTACTCATAAGGACATAACCAGATTTTTTATGACAATACCCGAAGCTTCAAGGCTTGTTCTTCAGGCCGGGGGTATGGGACGTTCCGGCAGTATATTCGTACTGAATATGGGAGAACCCGTCAAAATAAACGATTTGGCGGAAAACCTTATAAAGCTTTCTGGCTACAAGCCCTATGAGGACATAAATATTGTATACACAGGCCTGAGACCCGGAGAAAAGCTTTATGAGGAGCTTATTATGGATGAGGAAAAGGACAGTATGCAAAAAACCTATCATAAAAAAATACTCATTGCCAAGCCTATGGATATTGACTCAAAAAGGTTTGAGGAGCTTCTTAAAAAGCTTTACCGCTCCTGCACCGACGGCAGCGACACCGTTAAAATTATAAAAGAAATAGTACCTAACTTTAACAATACAGACAACGGAGCGGAAACAAGGGTTATATACTGAAAAACCGCCTTTTAATCGGTGGCTTATAAAAAAGGGGAAGTCTATGTATAACAGTAAATATGAATATGTAAAAAGATTTTCGGACGTTGCGCTTTCGGCGGCCGGGGCTGTGGTTTTGGCTCTGCCTATGGGTATAATCGCCCTGTGTATAAAGGCGGAGTCAAAGGGGAATGTTTTCTTTAAACAGGACAGAGTGGGAAAGAACAAGAAAATATTTAAAATACTCAAATTCAGGACAATGTACTCGGATACCCCCAAGGACGTCCCTACTCACCTCCTTAACAACCCCGAGGCCTTTATAACCAAAACAGGGGGCTTTTTAAGGAAAACAAGCCTTGACGAGCTTCCCCAGCTTTTTAACATAATAAAAGGGGATATGAGCCTTGTGGGGCCGAGACCCGCTCTTTACAACCAGTATGACCTTATAGCCGAAAGGGACAAATACGGAGCAAACAACATAAGACCGGGGCTGACCGGTCTTGCCCAGATAAAAGGCAGGGACGAGCTTCCCATAGAGGTAAAGGCGGCCTATGACGGGGAGTACGTTAAAAAAATGTGCTTTTTGACAGACCTTAAAATAATAGGCAGAACCTTCGTTTCCGTCATAAGGGAAGAGGGCATAAGAGAAGGAGCGGCAAAGGGAAAGCAAAGAAAAATAAAAAAATAAAGGGGGTTTTTGTATGCCGAAATCGGTAAAAAGCCCGATAGAGCAATATGCAGACAAAATAAAATTGATTTACGGTGAACATCTTAAGCAAATAATACTGTACGGTTCCTATGCAAGGGGAGATTACAGGAGCGATTCCGATATAGATATTATGATACTTCTTGATATAAACGATATTGAAATTAAGGATTATCAGGGAATTCTTTCTGAAACAACCTATGATTTCAATATGGATAACGAAGCGGATATTAAGCCCATAGCAAAAAGCAGGGAGCATTTTGAAAAATGGAGCGTTAATTATCCTTTTTACAGCAATATATGTAAGGAGGGAGTGACACTGTACGGAACGTAATTTCATTAAAAACATTGTTTTACAATGGATATGTGTACAGACGAAAGGCTGACACAGGGGAGGTTTTCTCTTTGCGTCAGCCCCTTTATTTTTGCTGTTTTTTGCTGTTATCTTTGCTGTTATTCATAAAAATCGGGTATTTCATCGTAAAAATTTTTGCGGCAGTTTTTAGAGGAAAAGTATACGCAGCTTTCGCAGCACTCCTCCCTGCCGGAAAGGGAAAAATCCCCCTCCATAGGTCTGTAATATCTGCAGCGGCAGCTTGTCCTCCTGCAATTTTTTATCATATTTCCACCGGCCTCTGTGCAAAAATTAAGGAATAACTTCCTGTTTTAAGTTTATGCGGAAATATAAAAATTATACAAATATCAGTCTGACCGCAAAGAAGCCTTTGAAATAAGCTCCGAGGGCAGTACGATAAATTTTGTTTTAAGCCTGCTTGTTCGTCCTGCGGAGTCCGTTGCCCTGTATATGACGTCATATACACCGCTTTCGGCAGGGTCGGCTCTTGTTATAACGGTAAAATCGAGTCCGTTTCCGCTGCTGTCATAAGCGTTTACGCCATAGCGGAGATATTCCGAGAGCCACTCCTTGCTTTGATAGCTGTTTTGACAGATTGTCCTCACATATTTTTCAGAGGTTATATTGACAGCAGGGCTGTTTTCACGATTGCTGTCCGCCCAGGTGGGATAAAGAGCCGCAGATATATTTGAAACCATCTCCGAGGGCAGAACCCAAACCTGAGTTTTAAGCTGTGCCGTATGACCTAAAGAATCCTCAGCCTTATATACAGCCTCGTATGTACCGCATTTTGCCTGATTTATATCCGCCTCAACGGTAAAATCCATTTCGTTTCCGTCAGCGTCATAGGCATTTACACCGTAGCGGAGATATTCCAAAAGCCAGTCGTTGTTTTGGGCGCTGTTTTGATAGACAACCCTTATGGATTTTGCCGCAATAATACTTATATCCGGGCTGCCGTAAAAGCTGTTTTCCGCAAGACCCTCGGGCTTTTTTGGTGTGTATGAATTAACCGACGAGGAGGCTATAAGCTCCGAGGGCAGAATTACAAACCTTGCGGTCAGGGTGTCTGTCCTGCCGAGGGCGTCCTCCGCTTTATAAACCACGTCATAGGCTCCGCCCACAGCCGGGTCGGCTTCCGTTTCTATTGTGAAATCTATTTCGTTTCCCGCCGTGTCACAGGCGCTTACTCCCGTTCGGAGATAGCTTAAAAGCTGTTCCTTGCTTTGATATTTGTTTTGATAAATTGACCTTACTGTTTTTTCGGCGGTTATTTCTGCCCCCAAGCTGTTGTAGGGGTTGTTTTCCGACGGGTCGGTAGGATCCCATGTGGGATAGGGGGCATTTGCCCCTAATTTTATGGCTTCCGGCTTTCCTAAGGGGTCGTCCGCTTCCGTTCCGTCAAATATTGTAACAGCCGTCCCTATAGGGCAGTTGTCGTAAATCCACTTTGCGTCTATAACGGCAAGCCTTACACAGCCTAAGGAATCGGCCTGCCCCAGCATATTATAGTTTTCAGTGTTCAGAGCGTCCTCGCTTTGGGCAAGATAAGGCACAGAGTGGAAAAGTATGTCATCTACGATACGTGTACAATACTGGCCGTATTCATCGCCTAAAAGAAAGTGCCACCGAAGCTTTTGGGTTGTGCTGAATGTGCCCAAAGGCGTAGCATCGTTTGCCCCCACGGAACAGACCATAGCCTTAACGGGGGTGTCGTTTTCGTCATAAACGGTAACGCAGTTTGTAGCCCTGTTTACCGCTATATAATAATTTTCCTCTCCGCAGAAAACCTGTATATTTATAAAAAATGTAAAAAATAAGGTCAAAATCAAAGCAGTTTTCTTCATAATTCACTTTCTCCTGTAGTATTTACCTTATTGTAACATATAAGTCCTCTGTTTTCAACAAAATAAACACAAATTTTTAATGATTTTGGGTGACGAATCTTTCAACATCCGCAGTCAGAATACTCTGCAATTTCCGGCTTATGAGCCTTTCGGGAATTGTTATGACGGCTTCGGCGGAGGTCTTAAATGTACCCTTTGTAAAGATTTTTACCGACTATGACGAGAGACTTTTCAATATGACCTGTCACGGGTTTATCTCCGCTGCAATTTCGCTTTTGAGAACCCTTCTCTTTCAGATTGTCTATTAATGGTTCTCCCCCTGTTTTTCGGCGAAAACGGAATCCGGACGGCCATAGTCCGGGCGGAGCTTTCCGCTTTGGTGTTCACGGCTGTATTTTTTATAATGAACAGGAAGAAATATCACTATGCTTAAACAAATATGCCAAAAGAAAAAGCCTTTCATAGAGACATTTCCTTTTTTAATGAGCTGATTAATCGGCGGCTGCCTAAATTTCTCCTCTGTTCTTAAGATAGGAAAGGAAATACTTACAGCCCTCCTCTATTTCACGGCAGGCCGTGTCGAAATCATCTGTATACCAGGGGTCGGCTATGTCACGGGGACGGGGCGAAAAATCCAAAAGGCGGTGAACCTTGCTTTCCGTGTCTCTGCCTATTATTCTGTTTAAATTCCTTGTGTTGTAGCCTTCCATAACAAGTATATAGTCAAAATGTTTATAATCGGAAACCGTAAACTGTCTTGCGTGATGTCCCCGGCAGTCAAGACCTATGCTCTTAAGCTTTCTTGCGGCAGGGGGATAGACCGGGTTTCCCAGTTCCTCCCTGCTTGTAGCCGCCGATTCTATATGGAAGCTGTCCTTAAGCCCCTCTTTTTTAACCATAGCTTTAAATATAAACTCACCCATAGGCGAACGGCAAATATTTCCGTGACACACAAAAATTACATTTATCATATCCTGCCTCCCTGATTTTAAAAATAAAGAGGCAAAGCGATTTTTGTCAAACTACCGCAAATATCGTGCTTTGCCTCTTTTATATTTACTTTTCGTCTTTACTTTCGGTCTTTATTTTGCAACTATATTTAAAATCTTGTTTTTAACGTAAATTTCCTTAAATATATTTTTGCCGTCGAGAAATTTCTTGACCCCTGCTTCTGCGTGAGCCTTTTCCTTTACACATTCCTCGGCTTCACCAAGAGCTATTGTTACCTTTCCCCTGACTTTGCCGTTTACCGTAACGGCTATTTCAACGGTCTGCTCTACTGTCTTAGCCTCCTCATATTCCGGCCAGCTTGTCTGATAGAGATAACCCTCAAAGCCTGCCGCTTCCCAAAGCTCC
Organism: Clostridiales bacterium; assembly: GCA_021201395.1. Taxonomy (GTDB): domain Bacteria; phylum Bacillota; class Clostridia; order Lachnospirales; family CAG-274; genus JAJQCI01. The sequence goes on from JAJQFB010000022.1 coordinate 47,587, forward strand.
TCTGTTATATGGGAAGCAACAGGATTGAGAAGTGTTATATAGGTCTTAAACTCCGCCTTGTTTAAACGTTTTGCGGCATAGAAATCGTTAAGCAGAGCCATAAGGGCGGCTATAGCCGTATTAAATTTAAGGTTTTCATAGTCATAGGAAACTTTCTTTATTGTTTGGTGCATTTTTGTTTCAAATTCCTTTGAATAGCCCTCTCCCTCAACAAGAAATTCCTGAAGCTTCCAAACTCTGTCAAGGAAACGCCTTACACCCTTAACGCCGTTCTGAGACCAGCTTGCGGCCATATCGAAAGCGCCTATGAACATTTCGTAGGTTCTCAGGGTATCCGCCCCAAATTCATTTATAATGTCGTCGGGGTTGACTACGTTTCCTCTTGATTTAGACATCTTCTCGCCGTTTTCGCCCAAAATCATACCGTGGGAGGTTCTCTTTTTATAGGGTTCCGCCGAGGGAACAACACCTATGTCATAGAGAAATTTGTGCCAAAAACGTGAATAGAGAAGGTGGAGGGTGGTATGCTCCATACCGCCGTTATACCAGTCTACGGGTGTCCAGTATTCGAGGGCCTCCTTGCCTGCAAGGGCATCGTGATTGTGGGGATCGGTATATCTTAAGAAATACCATGAGGATCCTGCCCACTGGGGCATTGTGTCTGTCTCTCTCTTAGCCGGCCCTCCGCAGCAGGGGCAGGTCGTGTTTACCCAGTCGGTAATAGCCGCAAGGGGCGATTCGCCTGTATCCGTAGGCATATAGCTTTCAACCTCAGGCAGCATAAGAGGAAGCTCCTCTTCGGAAATGGGAACATAGCCGCACTTCTCGCAGTAAACGATGGGTATAGGCTCTCCCCAGTATCTCTGGCGTGAGAAAACCCAGTCTCTTAACTTAAAGTTTACCTTTTTCCTGCCTATGCCTCTTTCCTCAAGACTTTCAATCATCTTGGCCTTAGCGGCCTTAACCTCAAGACCGTTTAAAAAGTCTGAATTTACCAGTATGCCCGTGTTTACATCCGTGAAAACCTGTTCCCGGACGTCTCCGCCGCCGGCCACAACCTCGATTATGGGCAGGTTAAACTTCTTCGCAAAATCCCAGTCACGCTCGTCATGGGCAGGAACCGCCATAATGGCTCCCGTTCCGTAGGACATAAGAACATAGTCGGAAATCCAAACGGGAATTTCCTTTCCGTTTACGGGGTTAATTGCCTTAATGCCCTTTATTTCAACGCCTGTCTTTTCCTTTACAAGCTCCGTTCTTTCAAAGTCAGACTTCTTTGCAGCCTCGTTTCTGTAAGCAACGGCCTCGCCGTAGTTTTCAATTATATCAGCATATTTTTCAATAAGGGGATGTTCCGGAGAAACAACCATATAGGTGGCGCCGAAAAGCGTATCGGGTCTTGTGGTGTAAACAGTAAGTGTTTCCTCTAAGCCCTTAAGCTTAAAGTCAACCTCGGCTCCCTCTGAGCGGCCTATCCAGTTTTTCTGCGATACCTTTATTTTTTCAACATAGTCTACCTGATCGAGGTCCTTTATGAGCCTGTCGGCGTAGGCCGTAATTTTAAGCATCCACTGGCTTTTAACCTTTCTCACAACGGGAGAGCCGCAGCGTTCGCAGACGCCGTTTACAACCTCTTCATTTGCAAGCCCAACCTTGCAGCCCGTACACCAGTTTATGGGCATTTCGCTCTTATAGGCAAGGCCTTTCTTGAAAAGCTGTAAGAATATCCACTGTGTCCACTTGTAATATTCCGGGTCGGTTGTGTTTACCTCTCTTGACCAGTCAAAGGAATAGCCTATGCTCTTAAGCTGTGTTTTGAAACGGTGAACATTGTTTTCCGTAACGATTCTGGGGTGGATTTTGTTTTTAATGGCGTAGTTTTCCGTAGGCAGGCCGAAAGCGTCCCAGCCCATAGGGAAGAGAACGTTATGGCCCTGCATACGTCTTTTTCTTGAAATTATATCAAGCGCCATATAGGGACGGGGGTGGCCTACGTGAAGTCCCTGACCTGAGGGGTAGGGAAATTCAACCAGAGCATAATATTTGGGCTTTGAATAGTCGTTGGAGGTCTTAAAGGCCTCGTTTTTCTCCCATAAATCCTGCCATTTTTTCTCAATATCTTTAGGTGAATATTCTTTCATTTCACATATCTCCTTATAATTATCATTTCATTTTTTTCATAAGTACTGTGCTAACATTAAAAAACATTTTACCACATTTATAATATTCTGTCAATTATTCAAAAGATCTTTTAACGAATTTTTCTTTAAAGACCGATAATTTTTTATTCAAATTGTTGCACTTTTTCAAAAGTTTTGCTATAATTATAACATAAGTTATATAACTTATCCCAAAAGGAAACCGACGAGCGGCAGACACATATACTTTCAAGTGTCTTAGGATTTTTGCATCAGTAAAAATTCCTATACTCCTCACCTTTCCGAGTGTACTTAAGGGGGTGGTTTTGAACACTGATACTCTTAATACCGGGAGGTGATGTTATGATAATAATTCACGATATTGATATATTTATTATATTGACAATAATCGTAATTAGATACATAACAAAAAAGTAACCGTTCCGACTTCCAATCTAAACGGTTACTGATAATAACTAAACGTTTGGTGAGGAGTAACTGCTTTAAGTTACTCCTTTTTGTGGTTTTATAATAACATACAATCATATAAATGTCAAGCCGAATATTTATTTTAACAATATTTCTGTGTATATATTTTCTTATAAAAACTCCCCTATTGCCTTTAAATAGTTTTCATAGTGATCCTTATGCTTATCGATTATTTTGTCGGAGGTTATGAAGTCCCGTCTTTAAGATTTAACACCATAATTTTTAAGGGACAAAAGATATTTTGTATGCGATAACCAGC
>JAJQFB010000100.1 GCA_021201395.1 Clostridiales bacterium
CATATTTGTATTTTTTTGACAATAAACTTTTTGATTAAATCATCATTTCCCTAGGTAGATTTTTCTTTCTATAAATAATAAGCAAAATATATTAGGAGTTGATATATAACCGTTGACCGGAAAGGAGGAGATATGGCATTTGATTTCATAAAGTAGTATATTTAATGAATTCAGTAACGATATGATTTTGCAATTAAAGCTTTCGATTTGACAGGATTGAGCAACGATTTTTTAGAATATTAAGATATCGTTTTTTAAGTCTGTGTATAAATATACTTTATAAACATAGGCAGACAATATGAAATAATCTATTTTATATTGGTTTATAAAATATATCAAAACTATAGCTAAATTAGCTTGCAGATCATGTAATTATTGATATTTTGTCCAAAACAAATTATAGGAGGAAATGATTAATGAAAAGAAAAGTTTTATCTATCTTATGTTGTGCATCTCTTGTGCTAAATTCGGGTACAGTTTTTGCAAGTGATGTAGCAGAATCTTCAAATGCCGCTTATGTGGGTGAAGTTCAATTTGCCCCAATTAATCCGGAATTTGAGGAATATATGAATAAACAAAATGAAAGCGATCTAAATGCCATTTCAGATGACTCCGACGATGTTAATTACGGTGTTATCCCTGACTTGTATGAAATACCTTACATACCAAGTGAAACTTCCAAAGCAAAAACTGCTGCTACAAGCAATTTACCGACTTCTTATAATACAGGTTCAACAAAAGAGTATATTTCTCCGGTTAAAAATCAATACAGCAGAGGGTTATGTTGGGATTTTGCCTCTATAGGAAATTTAGAATCAACTCTTTTATATAATATGTTGCGTGACATAAACTGTCAAGTTTAAACCTTGAATTTTTCAAGGCTTTTTTTGTGCAAAAAATTAACTCCCGTAGGAGTAAGTTCGGCTTATTAAGGAACCGATGATTAATTCAATGAAGCCTATGCCGAAAAAGCAGTGCCGAAGCTGCGAAGAACCGGAACATATTAATGCTAATTAATAAAAAACAATTTGATATAATATAAATATGAAAAGTACAGACGAGTAATATAAACGTATCGAGAAGTATCTTTCTATGCAGCGAGGAAATGTAAAAATCGGAAATCTCCAACTCATAAATGCAATATTGTATATTTTGAAAAAACGGCTGAACCGCCGTAGACAAATTTCAAATTAAATATCTCTCTCATATTATCTGTAGTGGAGAGGTGAGAAGAATTGACAAGAGTAATAGTTGAAAACACAGACGGACGCTGTTTAAGGGCGTTTTTAAAGGAGGGCAGGCTTATTAAGGAGCTGCCTTTTATAAACTCATATATATTTGAAATAGAGGAGGAAAGGCTCAAAGTTTTAAGAGGGCTTAACTGTAATGTTAAAATTTGCAAAGAAACGGGGGTAACGGCTCAGGTCAGGGAAGCCAAAAAGAAGGTAGGTTATGTAAACGAAGAAAATTTAAGCGGTAGAAACGTGACGGCAGCGGTTTTGGATACGGGAATTTCAGACATTTACGATTTCAGAGGCAGAATAAAGGCCTTTGCGGACGTTATAGGAGGCAGGGAAAACCCCTATGACGACAACGGCCACGGCTCCCACGTTTCGGGGATTTTAGGGGGAGTAAAGGGCTTTGCTCCCAAAGTCAGCCTTATAGGGGTAAAGGTTTTGGACAAAGCCGGACGGGGAAGCTCCGCCGATCTTCTGTCGGGCTTACAGTGGGTCTATGAAAACAGGGAAAAATATGACATAAGAATTGTAAATCTTTCCGTGGGAACGGGTATTTCCGACAGTTTCGACCCTCTCGTTTCCGCCGTAGAGACTCTGTGGGATAAGGGTGTTGTGGTGGTCAGCGCCGCAGGAAACGGCGGTCCGGCTCCCGGCTCCGTTACCTCCCCCGGAACAAGCCGAAAGGTTATAACCGTAGGCTGTCTTGATGACAACAAAAAATGCAGCATTTGGGACAGAGCCGTAAAGGATTTCTCCGGCAGGGGCCCCACAAGGGACTGTATCGTAAAGCCGGACATACTTGCTCCCGGAGCGGAAATTTACTCCTGCTCCAACACGGGAGAATATATCCCATTAAGCGGCACGTCTATGTCAACCCCTATAGTCAGCGGAGCGGCGGCTCTTCTTTTGGAAAAATATCCTGAGCTTACTCCCGATCAGGTTAAATATATGCTCAAAATAACCGCCGAGGATTTAAACTATCCCAAAAACCGTCAGGGCTGGGGGCTTTTGAATATTGAACGACTATTAACGGAAAAACCCGTATATATTTAATTAGTGATGTTAAGGAGGCCTTATATGGAGCAAAACAGCATATACGATATTTTATACAGCTTTTCAAACAGAGAAACAATGGAGAGGGACATAAGAGAAATAAAAGGGCTTGTAACAGACTATTTCAGGAAAAAATATTTTAACAGATTAAACAGTATTATAAGCTCCGAGATAAACAGACAGAAAACAAACCCCTCAGACGACCTGCGACTGCTTTACGCTATAAAGCCCTATGCCAAAAATTTGGGCGGCGGCGTTATGGACAACGTAATCGAGGCGGCGGCGGTTGTAAAGGCAATAGACAATATAAGGGGGAAGCTGCCCGCAGAAAATCAAACCGTAATGGCGGCGGCGGTAAATATGCCCTCTGTAAACCCCGACGGCGTGTACGACGTAGACAGGGAGTGCCTTATTAAAGCAGCCGCAGAGGAGTCAGTTCCCCAAACCGACATAATTTTTATTCTCGCCCTTGCTGCCCTTTTTATTAAATTCTGAAAACAGTTTTCGGGTCTGTATACAGACAAACCGCAGATAATATTTCGGAAGCCCTTAAAAGAGGGGCTTCTTTTTAATTTCAGACACGGTTAGCGGCGGCTAAAAATAATATTTTTCAAAAAAATCTGTTGACAAAGATATTAGGTTAGTATATAATTATATCATAAACAAAACAAAGTATTAATTAAGACTAAATATCATTAATGGAGGTTGATAATATGAAGAAATTTGTTTGTCCCGTTTGCGGATATGTTCACATCGGTACGGAAGCCCCGGAATTTTGCCCCCAGTGTAAGGTTCCCGGCTCAAAATTCAGAGTAGAGGAAATCGAAGAGGATCTCTCATGGGCGGCTGAACACAAGGTGGGAATCGCTCAGGGTCTTGACGAAGAGGTTGTTCAGGGCTTAAGAGACAACTTTAACGGCGAATGTACGGAAGTAGGTATGTACTTAGCTATGGCAAGAGTAGCCCACAGAGAGGGTTATCCCGAAGTAGGCCTTTACTACGAAAAGGTGGCGTGGGAGGAAGCTGAACACGCAGCAAAATTCGCCGAGCTTTTAGGCGAGGTTATAACCCCCTCCACAAAGAAAAATCTTGAGCTTCGCTATATGGCTGAAAACGGCGCAACCCGGGGTAAGGTTGACCTTGCCAAAAAAGCAAAGGAGCTTAACTACGACGCCATCCATGACACGGTTCACGAAATGGCAAGAGACGAAGCAAGACACGGCTGCGCTTTCAAGGGCCTCCTTGACAGATATTTCAAAGACTGATAAAAAGCTTAAAATCAATAAAAATTCTATAAAAAAGGGTATAGAAAAAGGGAACGGTCAAAATCGCCGCTCCCTTTTTTTATTTAACTTGCCTGTTTTGCTCTTTTGCGGTTTCCGCTATAAATATGTCTTGCAGGCTTATTTAACCGGCTTTACCATTCCGGCGTAGAGCTTTTTTGTTCCGGCTTTAAACTCTATTGTCAAAAGAACATCTCCCCCGGATGGCTTAACCTCCAAAACAGTGCCTATGCCGTATTTAAGCTGTCTTACCCTGCCCCCCGGCTTATAGTCGGTTTTCGAGGAAGCGGCGGCTTGGGTTTTGGGCTTTGAGCCTATTCTGTAGCCTGTGTTTGTTGCCGTTGGGTTTTTGATTGTCCTTATAAAGCCGTTTCTGTCCGTGCCGAAGCTTCCGAAATCTCCGCCGTAGGGGTTGGGCTCCCTTTTTGGGGATACATTTTCCAAATATTTAAGGGGGATCTCCTTTAAAAACCTTGAGGGAGGATTAAAGGAGGGCTGTCCCCTCATCATACGGCTGCCGGAGCAGGTTATAAAAAGCCTCTCCTGCGCCCTCGTTATGCCTACATAGAGAAGCCGCCGCTCCTCCTCAAGCTCCTTTATGTCGGCAGAGCCGTCTATAAGTGCCGAGGGGAAGATTCCGTCCTCGAAGCCCGCAAGGAAAACAACGGGAAATTCAAGCCCTTTTGAAGCGTGGAGAGTCATAAGGGAAACGGCTCCGTCCTCGCTTTTAAGGGCGTCAGTGTCGGAAACAAGGGAAATCTCGTCCAAAAAGGCGGAAAGGCTCGGGTCGTCCGGGTTTTGCTCTTCAAAATCCGCCGCCTTATTTTGAAGCTCGTAGAGATTTTCCATTCTGTTTTGGGCTGTCAAGTCCCCCTGCTGCTGAAGCTCCGGCATATAGCCCGTTTTGTAAAACACGTCCTCTATAAGCTCGCTGACAGGGGTTGTCAAAGACTCGTTTATAAAATAATTTATAAGCTCCCTGAATTCTATAAGTTTTTTGCTCCTGCCCTTAAGCTCCGTAATCGATTCAATATCGTTTATAACGTCAAACATTGAAATATCTTTTTCGTGGGCTATTGAAGCAATTTTTGCAACGGTAGTGTCGCCTATGCCCCTTTTGGGTACGTTTATAATCCTCATAAGGTCAACCTCAGAGTCGGGGTTATATATAAATTTGAGATAGGCCAGCATATCCTTTATTTCAAGGTTTTCGTAAAAGGAGTGGCCTCTTATTACAACATAGGGAAGAGACGCCTTAACAAGCCCTTCTCCTATGGCTCTCGAAAGTGAGTTGTTCCTGTATAAAATTGCAATCCGATTATAGGAACAGCCCCCTCGGTTTACAAGCCTTTTTATATTGTTCGCTATAAAGGCGGCCTCGTCTCTGTCGGTTTCGCTTCTGAAATATGTTATTTTTTCGCCGCCGTCCTTTTCCGTCCAAAGGGTTTTGCCCTTTCTGCCCTGATTGTTTTTAATGACATCGTTTGCGGCGTTTAATATGTTGGCTGTGGAGCGGTAATTCTGTTCAAGCTTTATAACCTTAGCCTCGGGGTAGTCCTCCTCAAAATCCAGTATGTTCTGTATGTTTGCTCCTCTGAAGGCGTAAATACTCTGGTCGTCGTCTCCTACAACGCAGAGGTTTTTATACCTTTTCGCCAAAAGATTTACAAGATTATACTGGGCTGTGTTTGTGTCCTGATATTCGTCTATCAATATATATTTAAATCTTTCCTGATAGCTTAAAAGTATGTCGGGAAAAAGCCTGAAAAGTTCCGTTGTTTTTAAAATTAAATCGTCAAAGTCAAAGGCGTTGTTCCTGAAAAGCGCCTTTTGATAATCAGAATATATACCGGCTATTATTTTTTCTCTGTAGTCCGAGGCCTGACCCTCAAGCTCCCCGGGGCTTATGCCGTCGTTTTTAAAGGAGCTTATTGTCGACAAAAGAGCCTTAGGCTTAAACTGCTTGTCGTCTATGTTATTTTCCTTTAACACATTCTTCATAAGCCTTTCGCTGTCGGAGGTGTCGAAAATTGTAAAGGAGCCTGTATAGCCTAACTTCTCTGCGTGCCTGCGGAGTATTCTGACACAGGTGGAGTGAAAAGTGGCCACCCAGACATCGGAGCCTAAGGGGCTTGTTTTTTCAACCCTCTCTTTCATTTCCTTAGCGGCCTTGTTTGTGAAAGTTATGGCTAATATGTTCCAGGGGCGGACGCCCTGTTCTATTAAATATGCTATTCTGTGGGTTAAAACCCTTGTCTTTCCCGAGCCTGCTCCTGCCAAAAGAAGAAGCGGCCCTTCGGTATGAAGAACTGCCTGTCTTTGCATGGAGTTAAGCCCTGTTAAAATATCGTTCATCGGGGAATTTCTCCTTGTTTATTATAATAATTATATATGCTTAGATTTTTGTCACTTACTATATATTAACATTTTAAACTCTGAAAGTAAAGCTAAATTCCCAAAAATTTTAAAAATTTTTCCGTGTCCGTGTTCATTATAAGCTCGTCGGGCATCTCCGCTTCCTTAAGAAGAGGTTCTATATAAGAAAAATTTCCTATGTTTGTGTGGAAGTGGGAGTCGCTTCCCAAAATTATAGGGTGGCTCTGCCTTTTGCATTCCTTTATAATTTCAAGAACAACGGCCTCACCGCCCTGCCTTGTGTTTGTAGGGCCGAAAGAGGCGTTATTTACTTCCAAAAGAGTATTTTCCTTTCTTGCCTCAGTGACAACAGCTTTAACGTCTATAGGGTATCGCGGGTCGCCGGGGTGGCCTATAATCTGAACCTTAGGGTTTTTGATTGTGTTTATAAGTGCCTCCGTGCTTTCTCTCGGCTTTATACAGACGGTGTGGAGGCTTGCAATTACAACTTCCATTCTGTCAAGTATATTCTCCGGCAGGTCTATCGTGCCGTCATCGTCCAAAATATTCAGCTCAACCCCCTTAAGCACCCTTATGCCCTCTATATAGTCGGGAAGTATGGACAGGTTAAAAAAGTGAAGCTTACAGGCTCCCCCGGGCATCTTCGGGGCGTGGTCGGTCAGGGCCATAAGCTCAAGGCCTTTACTGTGGGCAAATCGGGCGTTTTCCGTAACGGTGCTGTAGGCGTGGCCGTTGGCTACCGAGTGGATATGTGCGTCAAATTTATATTTCATACTGTTTTTCCTCCCTTAAAAGAGGGTCTGTCAGGCCGTTCTTCCTAAAGGCTTCCTCCCTGTCACGGCAGGTTCCGCAGATATGACAGGGCTTCTCTCTTCCGTTGTAACAGCTCCATGTAAGCTCATAAGGCACCTTAAGCTCCGTCCCCGCTTTTACAACCTCTGCTTTGGTAAGCCCCACAAAGGGAGTTTCGAGAGTAAGCTGAAAACCGCTGCCCTGATATATGGCTTCATTCATAGCCGCCGCAAAGGCAGGGCTGCAATCGGGGTAAGCATTTCCTGCGCTGTCGTCTGCGTGGGCGCCGTAGTATATTTTTGAACAGCCCTTTGAGAGAGCCACAGCCGCCGCCGAGGACAAAAACAGGCCGTTTCTGAAAGGCACGTAGGTTGAAACGGGGCTGCCCCCTGTTTTTTTTAGCTGCTCCGAATAGCTTTCCGAGGGAATTTCCCTGTCAGACCCTGCCAACAGTGAACAGCCGCTGAATTTAAAAACCATACTCAGGTCTATGGTTATATGCTCCGTTTTGTAATAGGCCGCAATTTTGTTTGAAGCCTCTATTTCCTTTTCGTGCTTCTGGCCGTAGAGTATTGAAAGGGCAATTACGTTCTCCGCACCGTATTCCTTTACGGCCTTTGCAAGACAGGCTGAGCTGTCAAGGCCGCCGCTTAATAAAACCATTGCCTTCATATATAAATTACCTCCCCATAAGACGGAGCTGTAAGCTTGAATCCGTTTCAAATCTGCCCCTTAATGTGTTTGTGTAGGTTTTGGCCGCCGTTTTCTTTATTCCTCTTGCGGTCATACAGCTGTGACAGCCCTCTATCATAACGGCTACGTCCTCAGAGCCTGTTATAATAGTCATAATCTCGGCGATGTCACTGCCTAACTTTTCCTGAAGCCGGAGCCTTTTGGCCGCCATATCCGCAATTCTGGCTATTTTGCTAAGCCCCACTACTTTCCCCTTAGGTATGTAGGCTACGCTTACCTTCATATCGTACATAAGGGCGATGTGGTGTTCGCAGTAGCTGAAAACCTCTATGTCCTTAACCAAAACAAGGTCAGAGGCGGATGTGAAATAGTCCTCCTCTTCAAAGGTTTTGTTATACATTTCCGCAATCTGTGCGTTTGTATAGTTCATACCCTCGAAAACCTCTTCATACATCTTAGCCACCCTTTTAGGCGTTTCCTTTAGACCCTCTCTTTCAGGGTCGTCCCCTAAGGCCTTTAAAATTTCTCTTATGTGGTATTCTATTTTTTCCGTATCTATCATAACCTACACACCTCTCTTGTCAGGCTCCCATATGAATTTATGGAGCTGGAGCTGTAAATTTACACTGTTCATTTTGTTTTTTATAATAAAGTCTGCTATTTCCGAGGGCTGAATTTTGCCGAAAACAGGGCTTATATATACGGGGCAGGGAAAGTCGTATTTTTCGATAACCGCCCTTGCCTGCTCTAAATCTTCTGTGCTTCCGCAGACAAACTTAAGTGTATCTCTTTTATCAATAAAGCGGTAATTTTCCTTAAACATATGCACCTCCATACCGCTTGAGGGGCTTTTATAATCGAGAGTAAAAGAGGGACGGTTTTTAAAATGTATAAAGGGTTCTATACTCACACTTCCGTTTGTTTCTATCTCGATTCTCAAAAAATCGTCATTGCAGAGCTTCTTAAGCAAAACCCCGATGTCGGGCTGAATAAGCGGCTCCCCTCCCGTCAGTGTAACGGCTCTTATGCCTGTGGCCTTTATATGGTCATATATTTCGGCCCCGCTCATTTTCTCGCAAATAAGCCCCTTATCGTTTGCCCACATAGTGTCGCAGTAGGAGCAGTGCAGGTTGCAGCCCTTAAACCGTATAAAAACCGCTGGCCGTCCGGCAAGCCGCCCTTCGCCGTTTATGCTTACAAATTTTTCGGCTATATTGTAAAGAGGCATAGCTATTCCTCCCTGTATGAGGCTATGTTATTTGGTGCTTCATATACAACAGCTTCTTTCACGTCATAGCCCAAACCCTTAAATTTGTTATAAAAATATTCGGCAAAGCCCTCGGCGGTAGGGCGGAAATCAACCTCGGTTATTTTAAAGTACTCTTCCTTAAGGGCGGAAAGAGTCTTTTCCCTAAGACTTCCCCTTTCTATTATAAAGGTGTGGTCTAAAAGGGCGGCTTCTCTCTTAACGTCCTCTTTAAGGGTGGAAAAATCACAGAGCATACCCCTTGTCTGCCTGTCTCTGCTTAAGGTTTCCCCCTTAACCTCTATTTCCACAGTCCACCTGTGGCCGTGAATATTGCAGCACTTCCCCTCGTAGCCCTTTAAAAAATGAGCCAAGTCGAAAGAGGCCTGTGTTTTAATTGTGTACATTTATAACCCTCCCCTACCTTCCCCAAACTAAAAAAGAGCCCACTAAGCCCTCCCGAAAAAAGAAAGCCTTGGTTTTGTTTACAGACAGGAAGGTTTGCGAACTGTCTTTTAAGGAATCGCTGATTAATCAGCTTAAATTTATCTACAAACTATAATATCACAGTATAAAACCAAAGTAAAGCAATTTTTAAACTTTTTTATTTTTTTATAACCGGCTTTAATTACAAAATCTATTTACAATCAAGTCATTAGCTGTTATAATTAGATTATAAATAACAACAGTGAGGTAAAACCATGATTATCGAAATTATTAAAACAATTATTTTGGGAGTTATAGAGGGCATAACCGAGTGGCTCCCCGTAAGCTCCACAGGTCATCTTATTTTGGCACAGGAGTTTATAGAGCTTAATATGTCGGAGGATTTCTGCGAGATGTTCGATGTCGTTATACAGCTCGGGGCAATTCTTGCGGTTGCTGCCGTGTTTTTCAACAGGCTGAACCCTTTTTCGCCTAAGAAAACGAAAACGGAAAAGGCCGATACCTACGCCTTGTGGGTAAAGGTTATAGTCGCCTGTCTGCCGGCGGCGGTTATAGGCCTGCTTTTTGACGACATTTTAGATGAATATCTCTATAATTCAACGGTTGTGGCTTTTATGCTTGTTATATATGGCGTTATATTTATTGTTGTGGAAAACCATAACAGGGGAAAAAGGCCTAAATTCAGAAGCCTTGAGAGTCTCCCCTTTTCCACAGCCTTTATGATAGGCCTGTTTCAGGTTTTGGCTCTCGTCCCGGGAACATCCCGTTCGGGGGCTACGATTATAGGCGGCCTGCTTATAGGCTGTTCAAGAGCCGTTGCGGCGGAATTTACATTCTTTTTGGCTATACCTGTTATGTTCGGGGCAAGCCTCTTAAAGCTTGTAAAATTTGGCTTTGACTTTTCAGGCTCTGAGTTTGTTATACTTTTGGTGGGAATGGTTACCGCCTTTGCCGTTTCCGTTTTGGCTATAAAATTCCTTTTAAGCTACATAAGGGGAAACGATTTCAAGGTTTTCGGCTGGTATAGAATCGCTTTGGGTATAGTGGTTCTTGTGTATTTTACTTTTATTGAATAAAACCGCCGCACAAAAGGAGAAATTTCTTATGAAAAGAAAAGTTTTAAGTATGTTAATGTGTGTGTTTATTTTATTGCAGGCTGTTTCGGTTTCGGCGGAGAATGCTTCGGCTGACCCGTCGGACCTTATAACCTACACGAAAGAGCTGTTTTCAATAGGCCAAAGCTATGATGAATTTGACTACACCTATACTTTAGACGAGGAAAGCGGCTTAACAAGCTATCGTTTCAACTGGGAAAACATCGGAAACGGCTTAACCGTCACCGTTTCGATAGACGAAAACAAATATATATCCTATTATAATAAATCGGAGCAGGATTATTCAGGGTTGGGCATTGTGACGCCTGAGGAAGCGGGGGCTTCGGCGGAAAGCTTTTTAAGCCTTGTTGTGCCTGAGGAATATTCGGGAAATTTAGAGCGGGAAGCGGAAAACCGGGGAAACAAATATTATATTACATACCGCTATAATGTAAACGGCATACCCTATGAGGACGGTCTGTTTTCCTTTAGGGTTTCAAGATACAGCGGCGAGGTTATTTATTATAACGCCCCTGTCCAATGCCCCTTTAGTCTGAATTACCCCGAAGCGGAAAATATTATATCGGCGGAAACAGCCCACGGCCTTTATAAGGACATATGCGAGCTTGTCTTTGAATACCGTGATTATTATGACCGTCAGGAACAGGGTTACAGGCTTTTCCCTGCCTATTATATAGATGATTACACTTCATATATGATAGACGCCTTTACGGGGGAAAGTATAGAAACTGAATATTATGAGGAACGGGCAGACGCAAGCGGTTCCGCCGCAGCCTATGATACTGCCGAAGAGGAAACCGCCAAGAAGGACTTCGGCTTAAGCAAGGCGGAAATTGCCTCCATAGACGACAAGACAGACATTTTGACGGCGGAGGAAGCTTTAGCTATAGTGGAAAAGGAAATATCCATACCCGACAAAACAAATTTGAGGTCGGAGCTTCAAAAAAACAGTGACGGCGAATATATTTGGAGAATATCGTTAAACAGCAGTGAGGCCTATATATCTATGAGCGTAAACGCCGACACGGGCAGGGTTATATCCTATTTCGACTCAAGCGGAGTATATGAGTCAGACACAGCTCCCGATTATAATATTATGCTTGAAACCGCCGAAAGACTGGGGCAGGCTTTTTCAGGGGAAATGTTTTACGGCACAGAGCTTGAATATGGAGAAGATTCCTATGAAAACGGCCTTGTAAGCAGCTACAGCTACAGATATATAAGAACGGAAAGCGGCATAAAATACAGGGATAATTATATATTAACGGAATTTGACGCCGAGGGGAAGATTACAGAATATTATACAATATGGAACAATAATATAATTGACTTTCCCGACACAGAGGGCGCCATAGGTCTTGAGGCCGCCTACGACAGTTTTTTTGAAGCGGCGGTGCCTGTGCTTGCGTATGTAAAAACAGATACAGGCATAAGACTTGCTTACGTTTTTAACTACAGCGAGGTCTGTCTTGACAAACAGGGCGGCAGAATAGACCCCTATGACGGCACTCCCTATACGGAGGAAGAAGAATTTACGGGCTATACCGACATAGAGGGCAGCAGGTACGAGGAAATTATAAAGCTTTTGTACAACAACGGCTATTATCTCGAAAGAAGCGAATTTAAGCCCGACGAACCCATAACCCCGGCGGATTTTTCCTCTCTCTTCGGCATAAGAGGCTCCCAAACGGAACAGGGCTATAAATTCAACTGCGTTTCCGACAAATATTACGGTGAAAATCTTACGAGATATGAGACGGCAGAAATTTTGGCAAGCTTTAAGGTTGAGACCAAAATATTAAGCTCCGACGTAATTTATACCTCCCAATATTATAAGGACGAAATAGCCCCTGAATATCTGCCCCATGTTGCCATTTGCTATATTTTGGGCTATATGACAGGGGACAGCAGCGGCTGCTTTAACGGCGAAGCTGTTTTGACAAACGGCGAAGCAGCTGTGATTCTGTATAATTATTTGACATCATAATAAAAGGCTTATGAAGAAAAAAATTTTATATTTAATATTGATATTAATAATTTTAATTTTGGCAGGGGCTTCATATTTTGTTATGAATATGAAATATGAGGGAGCCGTGGCTAAGATATATTCCGACGGTAAGCTTGTAGAAACCGTAGAGCTTGAAAAGGTCTCTGAGGGCTATGAGTTTACGGTGGAGTGCGAAGACGGGGAAAACACCGTCAGAGTGGAGCAGGGGAAAATCTGCGTTATTTCCGCAAGCTGCCCCGACAAGGTCTGTGTAAACCAGGGGTGGATCTCCGACGGTGTTATGCCTGTTGTCTGCCTGCCGAACAAGTTGGTCATTGAAATAGAGGGGGCGGAAGCGGAAGCCGACGCCGCCGCAAGATAAACTTTAAAAGAACAGAGGTTATATATGGAAAGAATAAACACAAGACACACGGCCTTAATGGCTATGCTTATTGCCGTAGGGCTTATAATATTTTCACTGGAAAGCCTTATACCTCCCCTGACGCCTATTCCGGGGATAAAGTTAGGTCTTGCAAACATAGTCACGCTTTTTACCCTTTATGCCTTCTCCGGCAGGGACGCCGTCTGCGTTTTGATTTTGAGGATTCTTTTGGCAAGCGTCTTTGCCGCCGGGCAGGTCGTTTCGCTGTGGTACAGCCTTGCCGGGGGAATACTCTGCCTCATTGCTATGAACATATGCAAATTATTTTTAAATGAAAACTATATGCAGTTTACAAGCGTAGTGGGTGCAGTTTTCCACAATTTGGGTCAGCTTACCGTGGCCGTTTTAATAACCGGCACTCCGGGGGTTTTATGGTACTCTCCTATGCTTATGTTAGGCGGAGTTATCTGCGGCTTTTTCACAGGCATTGCCTGTAAGCTTATGTATAAAAGAGTTAAAAATATACTTAAATTATAGACTTATCAATATATTCCCGCTGAAGTGAAAAGTTTATTTCCACTTTGAAAGAGTCAAAAAAAGAAGTGCCAATTACTCTTACAAAAGGGCAGAAATGATGTTACATGGTTGATAGAAGCAGAAATTAATGTTACAATTAATAACGTAAACAACAGATGTGCTGTCAAAAATCAAGAAATTTGAGCAAGACGAAAAAACGGATTTTAGTATCGTTTTTCAAAAGAGCAAGACTAACTTCCACTTAATAAAAGGTTATATGAGACTTAATTCCCGACAGTCATCTGTTGTTTATTTTTTACTTTAAAAGATAAAGTAGACAGAAAAAGTTTCAACTTTGGAAAAACAAGTTTCAAGCCTTACCGAGATAATTGTTAATAACCGCAAAAAAATGTTTGGAAAGTCTTCGGAACAGATGAAGTATGTGGACGGTGCAGCGCAGCTTACTCTTTTTAACGAAGCAGAAAAGGAAAGCGATGCCGCTGCCGAGGAGCCCACAAAGGAAACCCTTGTTGTCGTTCATAAAAGAAAGGCAAAGCGTACCAAGAAAGAGCTTACCGAAGATCTTAAGCATATTAAAGAGGTTATTAAGCTTGAAGAGCCTGTCTGCGAGATTTGCGGCGGACGAGGGTCTTAAAGGTCTGCCCGATGAGGAAAAATTAAAAGGTAAACAGGAAAAAGTGAAGCCGCTGATTGATAAATATTGGCTGCTGCTTGAAAATA
>JAJQFB010000094.1 GCA_021201395.1 Clostridiales bacterium
TTGGTTACACCCTTAATTGAAAAATTGCCCCTTAAATTAAATAAATGACATTGATTCAGTAGCTCGTGCGTTTGTCCTGCCTATTTTTACTTTCCTCTTGACTTTGAGGGATAAATGATATACAATATTAATTGAGAACAATTATTAATAACATATCCCTTGTATTAATGTATTCGATATTCGGCAGGTGAATCACTATGAAAGAATCAAGAAATACAATTCAAAGACAGCTTGTTTTAGAGGCCGTAAAACGCCTTAAGTCGCACCCTACGGCGGACGAGGTCTACAGGGAGGTTTTAAAAACAGCCCCCAACATAAGCCGCTCCACAGTTTACAGAAATTTAAACACTCTTTCGGAAACAGGGGAAATTTTGCATATACTGCTGCCTGATTCAGCCGACTGTTACGATCACAGAACAGACACCCATTACCACGCCCACTGCCGCCTATGCGGAAAGGTTACGGACGTAGAGCTGCCGGAAATAAACACTCTTTTAAACAATCTCCCCTCTGACAGCGGCTTCACCTATGAACAGCACAGCCTTGTTTTTATAGGTCTGTGTCAGAGCTGCTCCCATGGGCATAATTCTTAAGTATAATTTTTAATATTCCGCAGAAAGGCACGGCAAAAATCATACCTAAAATTCCGAAGAGCTTTCCCCCTACCGCCAAAGCAACAATTACGGCCGGAGGCGAAAGCTCTACCTTTTCGCCTACAATCTTAGGGACGATAAAAACGGAATCTATCTGCTGTAAGCCAACCATTATAACAGCGGCATAAACCGCCTTAATGGGTTCTCCCGAAAGAAGAGCTGAAAAAACCGCAAGACAGAAGCCCGTTATTGCTCCGAAATAGGGAATTATATTTGAAAAGCCCGAAATTACACCTATCAAAACCGCAAATTTTATTCTGAAAATCACAAAAAAGGAGGAAATTAAAAGGCTCATTATAAAAGCGTCCGTAAGCTGACCCCTTATATAGCCGAAAAAAACACCGTGAATATCCATCGTTATTCTGCCTGCGGATTTATAAATTTTTCGGGGAAGAACACGTCGGAATATTTTTTTTGAAAGACTCAAATATTTTTCCTTGTCCGCAAGAAAATAAAAAGCTATAACAAAGCCCAAAAGAATATTTAAAATAAAGCTCCCGAAGCCTGCGGCGCCTTTTATGAGAGAATTTCCCAAATCATCGAAAAAGCCTATAATATCCCCCCACAGGGCGTTTACATATTTTGCGGCGGCGTTATAAAGCCCGTGATTTTTAAGAAAGCCTATAACGTTTGAATACATAGTATTAAGCTGCTCTACGCTGCCGGAAATAAGCCCGTCAACAGACAGACTGTTTCCTATATATCTTCCGGCAAAAAATATAAGAATGCCGAAAAACAGTAAAATAACAAAATAAGCCGCCGATGTTCCCACAATTCTCCTTTTTGGGCTTCCGCCGGTTTTTTTATTGTAGAAATTCTGGAAAAAATCGCATAAGGGGTCTAAAAGATAGGCGATTACAAAGGCCGTCAGAGGCAGAGAAAAAACGGAAAAAGCCCTGCCTAAAAGGGCGGCAAGGCTTTTAAAAATTATATCCATATTTGCCAGAGAAAGAACCGCTGCGTCAATTATATTTTTCAAAACGTAGATAAGCCCAAATGTAAAAACAGTATAAAACGAAACCTTCAAACATTTTTTACCCGGTATGAATTTCAAAAAAATCCGCTCGCTTCCCTAAAAAATTCCCTGACTTTATTTTACTGCATAGACGCCAACACGTTCAAAACCTCTGTAAGAAGCTTATAGGTTCTCTCCGTTGAAGAAATCGAAAGTCTTTCATCGGGGGTGTGTATATCAAAAATATCAGGCCCCATTGAAATCATATCCAAATCGGGACATTTTCCCTCCAACAGGCCGCACTCAAGCCCTGCGTGAATAATATCCGCAACGGCCTTTTTACCGTAAAGCCTTTCATAGACTTCCGCAATAAGAGGTCTTATAACAGACTCCTCCTTAAACTCCCAAACGGGATAGTCCCCCGAAAACTCGGCAGTACCTCCTGCAAGTCTTGCGGCGGAGTCTATTACAGACTCTACGAAATCCTTTCTTGTTTCAACGGCACTTCTCAAAGACCCTGACAGTATAACCTTATCTCCCTTTGTTCTGACGGAGCCTATATTGTTTGATGTCTCCGGCAAGCCGGGAATATTTCCGCTCATATTTATAATTCCGCAGGGTATAAGCAGCAGCGCCCCTATTACTCTGTTAAGACTTTCCTCGTCAAAAACAGCCTCAGGCACGGAAGTTTCCTCCAAAACAACCTTGACATTGGGATCCGCGGCGGAATATTCCGCTGAAAGCTCATTGTTAAGGATATACACGGCCTTTTCAACAGCAGCCTTGTCGGAAGCCGTAATTACCGCCTGAGCCTCTCTGGGTATGGCGTTATCCTTAGAGCCGCCGAAAAGATCCCCGGCTTCTATGGGCATCCTTGTCTTTATGTGCTTTAAGGCTCTTGCAAGAAGCTTGTTTGCATTTGCCCTTTCCTTATTTATATCAACCCCCGAATGGCCGCCCTTTAAGCCCGTTACGATAAGCTTAAAAGCAAGCTTGCCCTCAGGCTTTTTAAGGCTTACAGGCAGGGTAACAACGGCCCTCGCTCCTCCGGCACAGCCTGCCATAAAAACACCCTCGACCTCGGAGTCTATGTTAATGAGTATTCTTCCCCTTAAAAGATCTGTGTCAAAGGCTCTTGCCCCGAACATGCCTACCTCTTCGTCTGTGGTTATAAGAACCTCAAGAGGGGGATGGGGTATAATGTCCGAGTCCAAAACCGCCATAGCCATAGCCACGGCAACACCGTCGTCTGCGCCTAAGGTCGTTCTGTCGGCTTTTATATAGTCCCCGTCGAAAATAAGGTCTATAGGGTCATTAAGGAAATCGTGTTCCTTGCCGGCATTTTTCTCGCAGACCATATCCATATGCCCCTGTAAAATAACCGGACTCCCCTTTTCAAAGCCGGGGTAAGCCGGTTTTCTTATAAGTACGTTAAGAGCCTCGTCCTGTATAACCTCAAGACCCCTTTCCTTTGCGAATTTAACCAAAAAATCGGATATTCCCTTTTCGTTTCCCGAGCCTCTGGGAATTCGGTTTATTTCCGAAAAAAATTTAATTACATTTTTGCATAAAAGCTTATCTGTATCCATAAACACCCGCTCTTTCCGAATTTTAAGCTTATATTAGTTTCGCCTGATTTAAATATTTTTATACAGCTCTGAAATAATTTCCGCTGTTTTGTCTATGCCGAAAGTCGATGTATTAATAACCATATCATAGTTTTCGGCCTTTCCCCACTTATCGTCCGTAAAGTGGTTATAGTGGTTTGCTCTTGCCTTGTCGTTTTTCTTAATTTCCTTAACTGAGGCCTCTCTGTCAAGCTTGTAAACCTCTTTTATTCTCTTAACTCTCGTTTCATAATCTCCGCAGAGGAAAACATTAAAGAGCCTGACCTTGTCCCGTAAAATGTAATCGGCACATCTCCCCACAATAACGCAGGGGCCTTCCTTTGCCAGAGCCTCTATAATCTCCTTTTCGACAAGATACAGCCTTTCAATATAGGGCAGGTTCGTGCCGCCGTTTGAATAGTGTTGGCCTACGGCTAAGTTGTAGAGGAAGCTGTTTGTTATTTTCTGCTCGTTTTCCTTTACAAAATCCGAGTGGAAGCCGCCCTTTTCCGCCGCAAGCTCAACAAGCTCTTCGTCATAAAAGGGAATATCAAGCCTCTTTGCAACCTGCTTCGCTATAATCCTGCCTCCGCTTCCGTACTGCCTGCTGATTGTAATAATTCCGTCTGTCATAAAAATCCCTCCTCATATATTATTATTTCAGCAATTTTTTATCATAAAGCGTAAATTTGCCTGAACGGTTGTTGTAGTGTCCCCCTGCCGCGATAAGCCCCTTTTCTTCCTTAAGCTCCTTTATAACGGGGCTTTCGTTTATGATTCTTAAACTGTTTTCAACATTCAGTCTTTCACAGACAACAGGGTCCTTCTCATGGCCTATAGCCTTTTGGATTTCGTCGGTTATGTGCTTTATGCTGCCGCCGGCTCCGCCTTTCATAGCCGACTCAACAGCACCGCAAACCGTATGACCCACTACAAGAACAAGCCTTACACCCAAATGCTCTGCGGCATACTCTATACTGCCCAGCTCATAGTCCCCTATAACGTTGCCTGCGGTTCTGATTGTAAAAATCTCCCCTATTCCGACCATAAACATAAGCTCCGGAACAACACGGCTGTCGGAACAGCTTATAACTATGGCATAGGGTTTTTGGCCGTCGGTATGGGTTAGGTGTCTTATTTCCTCTGAAATATTTCCCTTGCCGCTTTTGGCCAGCCTATATTCGTTATTTCCCTCAATAAGCCTCCTTAAAGCCGCCCTTGCATCGTTTATATCAATACCGTGGTGCATAAAATACCCCCCCCCTTTTTTTGTTTACTGAACCCCTCTGTCGGGTTTTGTTAAATAATTATACCACGCTCGGATTTATTTTTCAACGGTTAAATAAATAAATCCTAAAACATTTCTCCGATTTTCCTAATTTGAACCTGATAAAAAAGCCCTGAAGTAATAACCTCAGAGCTTTTTCGCTGTTGCATTGAATTTATAGCATCTTTTTTGTTGCTGTAAGTATTATAAACACATCAAAAATATAATTTCAAGTAAAAATTTAAAAAAATCAAAAATATTGTAAAGGCTCAATTAAGGCTTAATTTCTTTTATAGGCTTGCATGGGTTTCCGGCGGCCACTGTGTTCGGGGGGATTGATTTTGTTACAACGGCGCCGCTGCCTATTACGGAGTTTCTTCCTATTGTAACTCCCGGCATTATTTGAACGCCGCCGCCTATCCATACATTGTCCTCTATTGTAATTGACTTTGCAAATTCCAAACCGCTGTTTCTCTCCTTAGGGTCAAGGGGGTGGCCGGCTGTGTATACTCCGCAGTTGGGCCCGAACAAGACGTTGTCCCCTATTTTAACCTCTGCACAGTCCAAAATAACAAGATTATGGTTTGCATAGAAATTATTTCCTATGCTTATGTTATAGCCGTAATCACAGTAAAAGGGGGCGGTTATATAAAAATGCTCCTTTGTACTTCCCAAAAGCTTTTTTAAAATTTCCTTTCCGGCCTCCTCTTCGTCAAAAGGAAGCCTGTTAAAATCGAAACATAAATTTTTACAGTAAATCCTGTCCTCTGCAAGCCCTTTATCACTCGGGTCATAATACAGTTCCTTTATCATTTTTTCTTTTTCAGTCATTATATTTTCTCCTTTCCGCAGGGTATTTCCGCCATTTCCTTTTTTTGTCTGTGCCGCAAACTTCCGCTGAAAAACGGTAGGCTTTTGTTCTTATTTTACCGCCGACAAACTTTCTCAGTTCTATCCACAGCTTATCGCCTTTAGAGGAAAGAATCTCATTTAAAAATGTAATTTCCGCCTTTTTATGAGGGCGGCCTCCTGCTTTTATGCTTGTATACTCCGAAAAGGGAGAACGGCTTTCGTCCGTAAATATGCTGAAATCATTGAAGAAGCCTAAGTTAAAGCTGTGAACAATGCCTACGCACACATCGAACAGCAGGTTGTATTCGGTAAACTCCAAATATTTGACCGCCCGATTTTTTACGCTTTCATTGCATATTTTGAGTATAAATGTATTTGTTTTGCTTTCGGCCCCGTCCTCGGAGACTATGTCTTTTTTGCCGTAAAAAACGGGAACATCCTCAATGAAATCCCTTATTGACATCTTGGAAAGAAGCTCGTTTTCCACGGAAAAGGGATTTTTTGCCCCCGGGAAAAGCTTAAGGCCGAAAGAGATCAGGTTATAACCCTCAGGCATAAGGGCAAAAAACCCTTCTCTTTGATAATAATCTATATCTTTCTTATTTGCTCCGTAAAACTGCATAAGAGTATAGGTGTCTGCGTCCATAGTGCCGTAGGGGCGAATTATATTTAAATAAAGTCCGAATACGGTATAGAACCACTTTGAAAGAGATATGCTCAGCACATATATGGAAGTCATACGCATTTCACGATTCTCGTCATCCTCTTCGTAATCGTCCTCATCATCGTATGACAGAGATTTTAACCACAAATCCATTATGCTGTAGTCCCCGAAATAGTCCTCGTCGCAATAATCCTCTTCATCCTCTTCCTCGTCCAATATAAAATCCTTGGAAATAAGCCCCAAAATATCATTTGTTTTCATAGGCTTGCTCATCAGCTTTTTCGTAAACTCCGGCGTAAAAAAGGGACTTTCTTCGGGGAAAAACATATTCATGCCGTTACAGAACACCCTGAGAGAGCCCTCAAAAATTTTTTCAAATATGTTTTCACCGCCGAAAAAATCCTCGAAGTCTGCCGCCGCTCTGAAAACATATGTATTATTTACAGCAGGAATATTTTCGATAAGCCTAAGTTCCGAGCCGAGACAGTGCAAAAATTCCAAATAGCCCGGGGAGTATAAATTAAGGCTGTTTTTAAGCTCTTTCTCCTGCTTCTTTCCCAAAATAATCTGACCCATATCTCCCTTTACATTTCTGTCCGCTTCCGAAATAACCTCAAGAAAAATTTTCAGATCCTCCGTCACAGGGTGATTTTCGGCTGTAAATATTTTTACATTTACCTCAAAGCTTTTAAACCTGTAAAAGGAATCCGGCTTTACATAGGGAAACCCAAAGCTTTCGCCGCCGTCAAACCTTTGGGAAATTTCGGAAATAAGCCCCAGAGGAGTAACGGGCAGAACCTTTGAAATATCTGATATAAGCCACTTGCCGTAAAATGAGGAATACATCTCGGTAACGGCGGCTTTTCCCTTTCCGCCGCTTAATTCCAAATTCATATTAAAATACCTGCCGAAAGCCTCGCCGAGAGTCTTAAGACACAATTCGCGATCCTGATTTAAAGACATATAAGCAATTACCTTTCCTTGATTAATAGTTAATTTAAATCTTTAAGTCCCAAAAGGACACCTGTTTCTTCTTTAAATTATAATATCAAAAAATCTCACTGTGTGCAAGTATTATTTATAATATTTATGTAAAATTACCAAAAAATCATAGCAAAAAGGTTGGAATTAGTGCAATCGGCAAAAAAATCGAAAAAAAATTTAATTTTTTTGAAATTTTTTATTTACTATTTCAAATTATGTGGTATAATATAAGCATAGGGTATTTTGTGCCTGTAATTTTTGTGCTGTCTGCCTGTTATATATAAGACGGTGCAAGGTCTTGCAGGCAAAAGAAAATATTTCTCATCAAAAGAAGGCCCGGCCGTTTTAAAGTAAGGAGTTTAAAAGGGCTTGTCGGCCAAAATAATAATTAAGGGGGACAATTAAAATGCCTAGAATGCAAACTATGGACGGTAACCAGGCTGCTGCTGAAGTATCATATGCTTTTACGGAAGTTGCCGGTATCTTCCCGATCACTCCTTCATCACCTATGGCTGAACACGTTGACGAAGATTCGGCCAGAGGCAAGAAGAACCTCTTCGGTCAGACAGTTAAGGTTGTTGAAATGCAGTCAGAAGCAGGTGCAGCAGGTACTGTTCACGGCTCACTTTCAACAGGTGCCCTAACAACAACCTACACAGCATCACAGGGACTTCTTCTCATGATTCCTGATATGTACAAAATCGCAGGCGAACTCCTTCCCTGTGTAATTCACGTTTCCGCAAGATGCGTATCATCTCACGCCCTTAACATCTTCGGCGACCAATCAGACGTTATGGCCTGCCGTGCTACGGGCTTCGCTATGCTTGCTTCTTCAAGCGTTCAGCAGGTTATGGACTTAGGCGCCGTTGCTCATCTTTCAGCTATAAAGGGAAAAGTTCCTTTCCTTCATTTCTTCGACGGTTTCAGAACATCTCACGAAATTCAGAAGATAGAGCTTCTTGACTATGAGGATCTTGACAGACTCGTTGACAAGAAAGCCATTAAGGAATTTAAGGATCATGCCCTTAATCCCGAACATCCCGTAACAAGAGGTACGGCTCAGAACCCGGATATTTTCTTCCAGACAAGAGAAGCCTGCAACCCCTACTATGACAACGTTCCGGCTGTTGTAGAGGAATATATGGCTGAAATCAGCAAGATTACAGGCAGAGACTATCAGCTCTTCAATTACTACGGTGCTCCCGATGCCGAGAAGGTTATCGTAGCTATGGGCTCTGTATGCGACTGTATTGAAGAAACAATCGATTACTTAACAGCTAAGGGCGAAAAGGTGGGTCTTGTAAACGTTCACCTTTACAGACCTTTCGTAGCCGACAAATTCCTCGCAGCTATTCCCAAGACAGCTAAGAAGATTGCCGTTCTTGACAGAACAAAGGAACCCGGCTCACAGGGCGAACCCTTATACTTAGACGTTTGTACAGCCTTCTATCAGGCAGGCGACGTCAGAGAAATCGTAGGCGGACGTTACGGCCTCGGTTCAAAGGACACAACTCCGGCTCACATTCTCTCGGTTTATGAAAACCTTGACGCTGAGAAGCCTATTAACAGCTTCACAATCGCTATCAAGGACGATGTAACTAACCTTTCTCTCGAAGCAGGCCCCGAAATCGACGTTACAGGCGAACATACAATCTCCTGCAAATTCTGGGGACTCGGCTCAGACGGTACTGTCGGTGCAAACAAGAACTCCATCAAGATTATCGGCGACCATACGGATATGTACGCACAGGCTTACTTTGAATATGACTCAAAGAAGTCCGGCGGTCTTACAATTTCCCACCTTCGTTTCGGTAAAGACCCCATCAGAAGTCCTTACTGTGTAAAGACGGCTGACTTCGCAGCTCTTCACCAGCAGTCATATCTTACAAAATATGACGTAGTTTCCGATATTAAACCCGGCGGAAAATTCCTTCTTAACACAATCTGGTCAGACGAGGAATTGGATACTCATCTTCCCGCAGCGGTTAAGAAAGCTATTGCCGAAAAGAATATCCAGCTTTACACAATCAATGCCGTTGAAATCGGTAAGGAATTAGGCTTAGGCAGTAAATTCAACGCTGTTCTTCAGGCTGCTTTCTTCGATATTGCAGGCATTATTCCTCAGGCAGACGCCGTTGACTATATGAAGCAGGCTATTAAGAAAACCTACGGCCGCAAGGGCGATGCTATTGTTAATATGAACTACAATGCTGTTGACGCAGGTATTTCAAGATATCATCAGGTTGAAATTCCGGCTTCTTGGGCTGAAGCCGTTGAGGCTCCCGCCGCTGCTGCCGCTGACAGACCCGATTTCATCAAGAACGTATGCGACGTTATGAACGCAGCAAACGGCGACTCTCTTCCCGTATCAGCCTTCAAGGGCATTGAGGACGGTACCTTTATCGCAGGTACAGCCGCATATGAAAAGAGAGGAATCGCTATCGATGTTCCCGTATGGGACGCTTCTAAGTGTATCGAATGTAACCAGTGTTCATACATCTGTCCTCACGCCGCTATAAGACCTTTCCTTCTTACAGACGATGAAGTAGCGGCTTCTCCCGCTCCTCTTACGGTTAAGCCTGCAATCGGCATCAAAGAACCTGCCGGCCTTAAGTTCAAGATTCAGGTTGACGTTCTTGACTGCTTAGGCTGCGGAAACTGTGTTGACATATGTCCTGCTAAGGAATCAGCTCTTAAGATGGTTCCCATCGACTCACAGAGAGACGAAATTCCCGCATGGGATTATCTTGTATCTCTTCCCACAAAGGCTAATCCTCTTAACAAGAACACAGTTAAGGGAAGCCAGTTTGAAAAGCCCTTATTTGAATTCTCGGGTGCTTGTGCAGGCTGCGGCGAAACACCTTACGCTAAGCTTATAACTCAGCTTTTCGGCGACAGAATGTACGTTGCAAACGCAACAGGCTGTTCTTCAATCTGGGGCGGCTCCGCACCTACAACACCTTACACAACAAACGACAAGGGACAGGGTCCTGCATGGTGTAACTCACTTTTCGAGGATAACGCAGAATTCGGTCTCGGTATGTATACATCAGTTAAGCAGCAGAGAGCTCTCGTTAAGATGAACGCTGAAAAGCTTATCGAAGTATCACCCTGCGACAAGGTTAAGGCTGCTTGTGCAGCATGGATTGACACAATGGACGAGGCTGAGCCTTCAAAGGCTTCTTCAGCAGCTCTTGCAGAAGCTCTTACAGGCTTCATAGCAGGCGGTGCAGAGGGCAAAGCTAAAGACCTTGCCCAGGCTATACTTGACGCTAAGGATCAGCTCGTTAAGAAGAGCCAGTGGATCTTCGGCGGTGACGGTTGGGCTTACGACATCGGCTACGGCGGTGTTGACCACGTATTGGCTTCCGGCGAAGACGTAAATGTATTCGTATTCGATACAGAGGTTTACTCCAACACAGGCGGACAGGCTTCCAAGTCAACTCCCAGATCTGCTATTGCTAAATTTGCCGCAGCAGGTAAGAGAGTACGTAAGAAAGACTTAGGTATGATGGCTATGTCCTACGGCTATGTATATGTAGCTCAGGTTAATATGGGCTATGACAAGAACCAGCTTATTAAGGCTCTTGTAGAGGCTGAAGCATATAACGGACCTTCACTTGTTATTGCTTATGCTCCCTGTATCAACCACGGTATCAGAATGAACTTCTCGCAGAGAGAAGCTAAGAGAGCCGTTGAGTGCGGTTACTGGCAGAATTACCGTTATAATCCCGACCTTGAAGCAGCAGGAAAGAACCCCTTCTCGCTTGACTCCAAAGAGCCTAAGGAATCTTTCCAAGACTTCATCAAGAGCGAAGTACGTTATAACTCACTTGCACGTCAGTTCCCCGAAGTTGCAAACGAACTCTTTGAACAGTGTGAGGCAGACGCACTCAGACGTCTTAACAAATATAAAGAGCTTGCAGCTAAATAATAAAATAAACAAATCTTCAGCAAACCGAGGCCTAGGTCTCGGTTTGCTTTTTAGTACATTCTATGAGAACACATTTCTGTATATCTTCTTGTATCAATTTTTGATTTTTTTAGGATATATTATACTAAGCGTCAATGAGATTTACAGTTTAAGCTGCATAGCCAATGTAGTTAGTGTATAATAGAATAAAATGGGAGGTGCAGCGATATGCAAAAAAACAGCTGTAGAGTTAACAGGAGTGTGCGAAAAAAGCATATGGACTTTGAAAAAACAAATCAGGGAGGTTTCCATAGCTGAACTGATGACAATCAAGTCCGGAAGTGGACGCAAGGCAAAAACTGAGAACGTGGAAAAAGAGATAATTACAGAATTGGAAACCCAAAATTACCACACACGCCAACAGATAGTTGATATGGTTAAAGAAAAATACCATATAAGTATTTCACGCTCAACTGCCGGACGACTTTTAAAAAAACGGGTTAAAATGGCTGAAAAGCGGTTCGTTTCCCGCAAAGGCAGACGTTACAGCACAAAAAGATTTCTATGACTCAACTCTGCAGCCACTGATGGAAAATGCTGACAGAGACAATATTGCATTGTTGTTTTTATACTAAACGCTTTAAACATTTACAGTAACTTAAGCTGAATTATTGCTGATATACTTTGGCTAAGCTGTACCAACTGCAAATCTCACTGGCATTAAGTATAACAATATACATAATTATAGGCGCAACCAAGTTGAAGCCTCTTTTTATTGTAAGATAGTTGTTGTTTATAGATGCAAAAACGTATGAGGGAATTGTTTTTCCCGAATTTATCATTGCCTATCTGTATAGCTTTATTATATGCTTTCCGTGCCTTTGGGAGGTCGCCATCTGTGGAATATAGGTTTCCCATTGTATCAAGAAGCTCCATATGTATCTCCACTGCTTCCTTTTCTGACAGAAGCTTTTTTGAGAGGCATTTTTCAAGCATATGGTTTGCTTCTTTAAGGAACCGCTGATTAATTAGCTCTTTGCATCTTTTACGCTGCTTTTTTTCGATTGCGGCGTCAAGAACTTTTGACGTAGGCTCCGGCTACGCCTGCAAGTCCTTTCCTTGCACTCAAAAAAATCAGCGCGAAATCTGCTTCGGCGAATTAATCATCGTTTCCTTAACAGCTCTCTTTGCTTGTCTTATTTTTATAAAATCATTGTGCAGAAAAGCTTCAAGCACTTTATATGTTAAAAACATAATTATATAACCGGAGTTTTTCGGGTTTTTGTCGTATACCCGTTTAATATGTTTTCCGACCTTGTTAAGTCTTTTAAGAGATTCCTCATAGTTGCCCTTAAATTCGTAAATATAAGCCGTATATAAGGCACTGTATATACAGTATATATTTTTATTATCGTTTGAGAATATGTCGGAAGCTGAATCAAAAAGCTCCTCAGCCTCTTTAAAGCTGTCCAAAATATAATGATATATACCCATAGTCACATAAAGAACCGCCGTTGTTTGTTTGGAAAGTATTTTTTCTCTGCCCGAAACCGTAAGAAGTCTTTTTGAGTGCATAATAAGACTCGGAAGCTTGCTGCGGCGAGAACAGCTTAAAATGCAATATGAGGAATTTAAAATTTCGGAAAAAATTTTACTGAGCAGTTCTCCGATCTTCAGCTTGACCTCGTTAAGGGCTTTTTTGCTCATTGCGGCTCTTATAAGGTGCTGTGTTTCCTCACATATCTGTATTTTATTTCCGATTCTCTCCAACAGTGAATAGGAAAGTATCTGCTTCATGCCGGCATTGAATTTTAAGGCGTCTGCACCCAAAAGCTCCTTAACAAGGAAATCTTCAATATAGTTTGATTCCAACAGGGAACAAAAATTTAATATTTAAAGAGCTGTTTTGAAGTTCTCATCTGTTCCCGATTTCTCCTTGAATTTTTTGAGAGTTTTTTTAAAGGAGAATGAAAGATTCATATCTTCATCATATGAAAGGACCCGGTTTTCGCTGTTCAATATTTCATTTAAATAACCCCTTAAATCCTCCCCCGTTTCTTTTAAATATGCCGAAACGGTCTTAAGAGAAGTGGGATTGCCGCTGAAATATTTGTTTAATACGCTGATTTTCTCCATCGGCGGTCTGTCAATATCGGGAGTATCGCCATACATAAGCTCGCAGGCCTCATCGTTTGACATTCCCTGAACCTCAAGCCAGCCTCCTGCCGAATTTTTGTAATAGTTTATTTTTGTTGTAACCAAATATTTCCCCGAAAGGGGCAGGCCGGATATATAATCGAATATATATTCATCTTGAACATTGTCAAAAAGGACGATATAATTTGATGATTTTTCCAATACAGCCTTAAACATTGTTCTGTAGTCCTGACTGACGGGTATAACTCTGCCTGCCGGTATTTGCTTTATATAATACAAATAGCCCCTCAGACTTTCCGTAAATATATCCTTATTGGAACAGGGCAGAAAAATTATGCTTTTGTTTGTGAGACAGGATATATAATACAAGGCAAGCTGTGTTTTGCCTATTCCGAAAGAGCCATGAAGTGGAAATTAGTCTTACGCAAACTTCCACTTCTGCAAAAGCTGCGTTTAGTGTTACACCTTGCCTTTCAATGTCATTTAGTTAACATAACAAGATGAATAGCAAATTCTTCCATTTAGTG
>JAJQFB010000132.1 GCA_021201395.1 Clostridiales bacterium
TTGGTTACACCCTTAATTGAAAAATTGCCCCTTAAATTAAATAAATGACATTGTTGGCTGAACTGTAACATATTTTTTACTGCTTCCGCTCCGACAGCATTGATATAAGCAAATCGGCGGCTCCCTGTATGCCGAATTTGTCGGTATCTATACATATGCCATAGGTAGAAGCAAGACCCCACTTATTTTTGCTGTTCTGATTGTAATAAGCGGCTCTTTCTTTGTCGATACGCTTTATTTTCTTTTCGCTTTCCTTGAGGCTCAGCTTGTCTCGCTCCGATATGCGCTTTGCTCTCGTTTCGGAAGAAGCCGTTATAAATACATTTAATGTGTTTGGCTTATTCTTAAGTATTTGGTCGCTGCGTCTGCCTACTATTACACAGGGCTTCTCCGCTACACGCTCTATAATCTCACGCTGTGCCTGAGCCGCCTGAATTTCTATATCGGCGTAGTCTGCGGAAAGGCCTCTGTATTGATAAAATTTGCTTGAATCCATTGTTTTTTCGTCTCTGTCTGTCAAGAATTTTTTGTCCAAACCGGCGGCCTCGGCGGTTTTCTCCAAAAGAAGAGAGTCATAATAGGGTATTTTTAAGCTTTCCGCAAGAAGCTTACCTACCGTTCTTCCTCCTGCCCCGTAGGAGCGGCCTATTGTTATTACCCTGTCCGTAAGGGGAGAATTGGTAATTTCCGAAACCGAAATATGTTTTTCCTGTTTTGCGGTCTCTTCGGCGGCAGGAGCCTTAAGCATTTTTACTGTTCCGGCTATTACCGCAACGGAAATAAAGAATGTAAGGGCGTCCGCTGCGGGCATAAAATAGGGTATGCCCCAAAGCCCCCAAAATACAGGCAGAAGTATAGGAAGCCCTACGCCGAAAATAATTTCACGGATAAGAGAAAGAGCCGTTGACTCCTTTGCCTTTCCCAGACCCTGCAAGAAAATAAATGTTCCCTTGTTTAAACAGGAAAGAGGCAGAAGGCACAGAAGCACTCTTAAACATACTATAGAAAAATCCATATAATACTGACTTTCCGTTCTTCCTCCGAAAATATTCGTAAACTGACGGGGGAAAATCATAAATATAACCGTTGCTATTAAGCCTACGATAAATTCGGCGCAGAGCAGCTTCTTCATAATATCCAAAACTCTGTCGTTTCTTCTTGCCCCCATATTATAGCCCGCAACGGGTATACAGCCGGCGGACATACCTATGGCGATTGAAATTACAATCTGGAAAAACTTCATTGCAATTCCCATAACAGCCGTAGGAATCTGGGAATAATCGGCCTGTGAAAACACAGGGTCCATTGCACCGTATTTTTTCATCATATTGTTTACGGCGGCTATAGAGAAAACTATTGAAATCTGAGAAAGGAAGCTCGTTATTCCCAAAGGAATCATCTTCTTAAGAAGATCCCCTCTGAAAGCAAAGCTGCTTTTGGTAAGCTTTACGGCTTTCATTCTGAAAAGATAGGCGAAAGGCAGTATGGCCGAAAGAATTTGGCCGGTAATCGTAGCCACAGCGGCGCCCATCATGCCCCATCTTAAGACATATATACAAATAGGGTCGAAAATTATGTTCCAAATTGCCCCGGCAAGCAGAATAACCATAGCGAAACGGGGGCTTCCGTCGGAACGAATTATGGGGCTCATTGCCTGACCGAACATATAAAAGGGGACGCCTGCGGCAATCCAAAAGAAATATTCCTTTGAAAGCCTAAAGGTTTCATCGTTTACCCTTGCTCCGAACATTGTAAGAATCTGTTCGTTAAATACTATATAAATTGCCGTTAAAATTATACTCGACAAAACAACCGTTATTATGGCGTTGCCTACGCTTTTATTGGCGTTGTCGGCCTCTTTGGCGCCCAAGCTTATGCTTACAAAGGCACAGCAGCCGTCCCCTATCATAGTGGCTATGGCAAGAGCCGCAACCGTCAGAGGATAGACGATTGAATTTGCGGAATTTCCGTAGGAGCCCAAATAATCTGCGTTTGCAATAAATATCTGGCCTACTATGTTGTAAAGAGCCGCAACCAAAAGAGAAATTACACAGGGCACGGCATATTTAACCATCAGCTTCCCCACGGCTTCTTTTTCGAGAAAGTCGTTTGACTGTGTTTTTGCTTCGTTCATTTTTTACCTCCTATAATAAACAATAAAAAAAAGACACACGACGCAGCATATGTCAAAAAACAATACACGCAGCAATAAAAAGAATATCTGTCTCGTAAACGCACTGTTTTCACACCGCTTGTATCGTGTCCTAATCAATTTTCAATTTTCACCGTAAATATTTTACCATATAAAGGAATAAAAAGTCAACAAAATTTTATCGACAAATACGGCGTTCTTTTTTTTATTTCTTTTATTTGCAATATGTAAATTTTTTTCCTTTGTTTTGTGGTATAATATATATAATCAAAAACAAAGAGAGCTGCTGAAAATGAAAAACAATAAAACATATATTGCCATAGATTTAAAATCCTTTTATGCCTCTGTGGAGTGTGCCGAAAGGAAGCTTGACCCTATGAATACAAACCTTGTGGTTGCGGATATTGGCCGAACGGAAAAGACAATCTGTCTTGCGGTTTCTCCCTCCCTTAAAAGCTTAGGTATACCGGGGAGGCCGAGACTTTTTGAGGTTGTTCAAAGGGTTAAGGAGGAAAACATAAAGCGTAAGGCCAAAGCCCCTAACCGCCGCTTTACGGGGGAATCCTATTTAAGCGGCGAGCTTGCCGAAAGTCCCGAGCTGTCAATAGCCTACATTACCGCTCCGCCCCGAATGGCTCTTTATATAGATTACAGTACGAAAATTTACAACATCTATCTTAAGTATGTTTCCGCCGAGGACATTCACGTTTACTCCATAGACGAGGTTTTTATAGACGTCACCGCTTATCTTGACACATACAAAATGACCGCTCACGAGCTTACCGTTACAATAATTCGGGACGTGCTTAAGGCTACGGGCATAACCGCAACGGCAGGCATAGGGGAAAACCTCTATTTGTGCAAGGTGGCTATGGATATTGTGGCTAAGAAAATTCCTGCGGACAAGGACGGCGTTCGAATTGCGGAGCTTGACGAAATGTCCTACAGAAAGCTCCTTTGGGAGCACCGCCCCTTAACGGATTTTTGGAGAGTAGGCAGGGGCTATGCAAAAAAATTGGAGGAAAACGGCCTTTTTACAATGGGGGACGTGGCAAGGTGTTCCATCGGAAAGCCTGAGGAATTTCACAATGAGGAGCTTCTCTACAGGCTTTTCGGCATAAACGCCCAACTTTTAATAGACCATGCCTGGGGGTGGGAGCCCTGCACCATTGCCCACATAAAGGCCTATAAGCCCTCTTCAAACAGTATAGGCTCCGGTCAGGTTCTCCACAGACCCTATGATAATGAGGGGGCAAGGCTTATCGTCAGAGAGATGGCCGACCTTTTAAGCCTTGACCTTGTGGAAAAGGGGCTTGTAACAAATCAGCTTGTGCTGACGGTAGGCTATGATATAGAAAATTTAACAGATAAAAACATAAAAAGCTCCTATAAAGGAGAAATCACGACGGACCGCTACGGCAGGAAAAAGCCCAAATCAGCCCACGGCAGCCTGAACCTTTCCGACTATGCTTCGTCGGCAAAGGCAATAACCGCCGCCGCAGAGGAGCTTTTTACCTCTATAACGGACAAAACTCTCCTCGTAAGACGCATAACAATAACCGCAAACCACGTTATAGCCGAAAGGGATATTCCCGACAAAAACAAATTTTTCCAGCTTGACCTTTTTACGGACTATGAAGCCCTTAAAAAACAAAAGGAAAAAGAAAAAGCCGCCCTTGAACGTGAAAAACGCTCTCAGGAGGCGGTTATAGAGCTTAAAAAGAAATTCGGCAAAAACGCCGTTGTAAAGGGAATGAACCTTAAAGAGGGAGCCACAACAATGGACAGGAACAATCAAATAGGCGGCCACAAGGCCTGAAAGGAGGCAAAAATGAAATATGACGATATTATAAATCTGCCCCATCACGTTTCAAAAACACATCCGCCTATGGCCATAGCCGACAGAGCGGCGCAGTTTTCCCCCTTTGCCGCTCTGACAGGTTATGAAGAAGCTATAGCCGAAACCGCACGGCAGACAACCGAAAAAGCCCCCTTAAGCGAAGCCGAAACGGAGCTTTTAAACAAAAAGCTTTATTATCTTAAGGAGCATATAACTGAACACCCCGAAATAAAAATAACCTATTTTGAGCCCGACAAAACAAAGTCCGGCGGAGCCTATTTGACAAAAACGGGCTTCCTTAAAAAAATTGATGAATACAATAAGGAAATAACCCTGAAAAACGAAAATCCCGTTGCCTTTGAAAACATTTTTTCAATAGAAAGCCCTGTTTTCAAGCTTTGAAAATAACTGCCCCAACAGGCGGCATTTCCGTTACAAGCCGAATTTTGCCCGATACTTTTCCGGATCGGCCATATATTCTTTATATTTTGCCTTGAGGCAGTTTCCGCAGGGGCGGTATCCGGCGGCAAGAGCCGTTTTTTCATCGGCAAAGAACACACGGTGTTTTTCATAGCTTCCCGGATATTTTTTGATTGCGGAAAGGGCGGACCAGCAATTAAGTTTTCCGTAAATCTTAAGCTTGCCGTTTCCTCCGTATTCTCCCGGTGTTTCGGAAAGATATTGGTTTCCGTCTTTGTCAAGTAATTTATACATCTTCATTCGTACCTTCCTCCTCTTTATATTGCTTTTATATGCTTGCTGTTATTATTCTCGGCAAGCTTTTCAGTTGTCTTTCAAAAGCTCCGCATAAATCACCTTTTTTGAAACGCCTCTCTCCTTGGCGCAGAGCTTCATAGCTTCCTTTCTGTCATATCCCTGCTTTA
Organism: Clostridiales bacterium; assembly: GCA_021201395.1. Classification (GTDB taxonomy): domain Bacteria; phylum Bacillota; class Clostridia; order Lachnospirales; family CAG-274; genus JAJQCI01. The sequence goes on from JAJQFB010000132.1 coordinate 4,877, forward strand.
AAAAAAGCTCAAACTGTTCTTTAACCGTCAGGGAAATTTCGGGCTTATCCTTTTCCTCCCTGCCGCCTATTATGATCACAAACTCTCCTCTGGGGGGATTTTCTTCAAAATAATCTATAAGCTCTCTAAGCTCCGTTCTCAGGGCTTCCTCGTGCTTTTTGGTTATTTCCCTCACGGCGGCGGCTTTTCTGTTTCCCGCGGCGGCGTAAATTTCCTTTAGTGTGTCTGTCAGGTGATGAGGGGCTTCATAAAAAACGGTGGTTCTCATTTCGGTTTCAAGCCGCTTTAAAACCTCTTTTCTCATATGCTTGTTTGAGGGAAGAAAACCCTCGAAAACAAAGCTCCTTGACCCTATTCCGGAAAGTACGAGAGCCGAAACAAAGGCCATAGGCCCGGGAACAACGCTTACCTCTATGCCCTCGTCTATACACATATTTATTAAAACCTCCCCGGGGTCGGATATTCCCGGCATACCCGCATCGCTTACAAGGGCTATATTTGCCCCCGCCTTAAGCTTCTCAATAAGCTTTTTGCCCTTTTCCTCCTCGTTGAATTTGTGATAGGAGGTCAGGGGTGTTTTTATATCATAGCTGTTTAAGAGCTTAACCGTATTTCTCGTATCCTCTGCGGCAATTAAATCCGCTTCTTTTAAAATCCTCAAGGCTCTTAAGCTTATATCCTCAAGATTTCCTATGGGTGTGCCGCATATATATAATTTGCCTGCCATTTCTGCCATTTAACCCTCTCCGTAGTAAATTTTGTTATACTCTTCCGTAGGCTTGCCATCTTCATCGTAAATCACAAAAGCCGGCATAACCCTAAGCCCCGGCCTGCCGCCTTTTATGCCCTCTGTCAAGACCATAGAGGGCTCTTTTTCGGCTCCGGCCTGAACAAAACGGATTCTTTTCGGCTCAATTCCCTCTTCTTCCAAAGCCTTAAAAATTTCTTTGAGCCTTTCCGGCTTGTGAACCATAAAGAAACGTCCTCCGAATTTAAGAAGATAGGCCGCCGCTTGGGCTATGCCCTTTAAATCTATAAGAATTTCGTGACGGGCAAGCCTCTTTTCAAGGCTCTCGTTTTTAAGGCTGCCCTCCGCCCTCATATAAGGAGGATTGGTAACCACAACCTGGGTTTCTCCGGCTGTAAAATATTTTCTTATGTCCTTAATGTCCCCCTCTATAAGGCTCATTCTGTCCCCCACGCCGTTAAGCTCTATGTTCCGCCTGCAAAGTTCCGCATTTTTCGGCTGAATTTCAACCCCCGTAACCTTTATATCCTCATACATAGAACAGAGAAGCAGAGGAATAACCCCGTTGCCCGTGCCTAAGTCCACAATCCTGTCGCCCTTTTTTATCCTCGAAAAATGGGCAAGCAAAACCGCGTCCGTTCCGAAACAGAACAGATCGCTGTTTTGTATTATTTTAAAGCCATTCCTCTGTAAATCGTCGATTCTTTCTCTTGCTTCCATAATTTAAGCTTTAAATCCTTTTTCTTTTTATGATTTCAATTTCATCGGCGGTAAAATAAGCTATGTTGGCGTCGTCCTGTTCCGTTTCCCTTACGGCAGCCTTTATTGTGCCTCTGAGAACATTAACGGAGAGAACCTCCCCCGTACCCATAGAGGTTTTTATAACGTCCCCCTCTTTGGGCATATTCCTGTTCAGCTCCTTATAGACGTCCTCTTCATATTTTAAACAGCACATAAGGCTTCCGCAGTTTCCCGAAATTTTCGCGGGATTTAAAGACAAATTCTGGTCTTTGGCCATTTTAATGGAAACGGGCTGGAAGTCCCCCAAAAAGGTGGAGCAGCAGAGACTCCTGCCGCAGCTTCCTATGCCGTTTAAAAGCTTGGCTTCGTCCCTTACGCCTATCTGTCTGAGTTCTATTCTCGTGTGGAAAACGGCGGCCAAATCCTTTACAAGCTCTCTGAAATCCACTCTGCCGTCGGCGGTAAAATAGAATATAATCTTGCTTACGTCAAAAGTAAATTCTACGTTTATAAGCTTCATATCCAGTTTGTTTTTTGCTATGGCCTTAAGGCAGATGTCAAAGGCTTCTTTCTCTCTTTCTTTGTTGTTTCTCAGGATAGCCTCGTCCCTCTGTGTTGCGGCTCTTATAATTTTTTTGATGGGCTTAACAACTTCTTTGTCGTCCATAAGCCTGTTGGCTATTACGACCCTGCCGTATTCAACTCCCCTTACGGTTTCCACAATAACCCCTTGACCGCAGCAGAGCTGTTCTCCCGCCGGGTCAAAATAATAAACTCTTCCGGCCTGTTTAAACCTTACTCCTATTATTGTAACCATATTATTATTTCTCCTTTATTTTAAAAAGCATTTGTTCTATGCTTAACTGTTTGTTTATATTCATATTTATATCGCCTATAGCCGTTTCTGCGGCTTTGGCTCCTCTTAAAAGCCTTTTAAGGCTGACCCTTTTGCATAAATCCTCAATTACCCCCAAATAGTCCTTTTGTATAACTCCCTCGGCCCCCGTGGTTTTATACACGAGAAAATCCCTGTAAAAAAGGTATAAAAGCTTTAAAAAATCCTTAAGTCTTTTGCCCGTATCGATAATTTCGGCGGATATATCGTAAAGCCCCATTAAATCCGCCTTTTCGATTTTGTCCGGCATTCCGGCGGCCTTTTCTCTCAGGCCGAAAAACTCATCGTCCTCGGAAAGCCTTAAGGCCTCTCCCAAACTCCCTTCGGAACAGCCTGCCGAGAGTCTGCTCCTGCCGCTGTCTATGCCTCTTTTTAAAAGCTCTCTCTCAATAGTTTCGGTTCGCAGCCCCTTAAGCCTTATAAGAACGCACCTTGACAGAATCGTAGGCAGGAACGTATTGTAATTCGTTGTAAGAAGTATAAAAACTCCGTAGGAGGGCGGCTCCTCTATTGTCTTTAAAATGGAATTTTGAGCCTGTTCCGTAAGCTTTTCGGCTCCGTCGATTATAAAAATTTTATATTTTGAGCCGTAGGGCTTTGTCTTTGCTTTTTCTATAACCTCGTCACGCATAAGGTCTACGCCTATGGTGTTTTTTTCCTCCGAAACAAAGTATACGTCAGGGTTGTCTCCGCTGTCAAGGCTTTTGCAGGAAAAACAGCTTCCGCAGGGCAAAACTCCTCCTTTTTCACACTGGAGGCTCTTGGCAAAGGCCTTGGCTAAAGTTTTCTTTCCCGTTCCGAAAGCTCCGTCGAATATATAGGCGTGGCTTATTCTCCCTGAGGAAATCATAGCCTTAAGGCTTCTTATTATAACCTCATTGCCCAAAAAATCGTTTAAGCTGTTCATTTTGAAGCCCTCTTCCGTTTATGAAGCTGTCGATTATACGGGCTATTTCCGCTGAAATAACCTTAAGGGGTCTGTTTGCTTCAACGGTAACAATTCTCTCGGATTCTCCGTGGGCAATATCCAAAAAGCCCCTGTAGACTCTGTTATGGAAATATGCCTTTTGATTTTCCATTCTGTCAAGCTCCCGTTCGTCCTTATGGCGGTTTATGGCCTCGGCGGGGTCTAAGTGCAGGAAAAAGGTAAGATCCGGCTTAAGGCTTCCCACGGCATATTTGTTTATATCCTTAACAATGTCCGTTCCCAGACCCCTGCCTATTCCCTGATAGACAAGGGAGGAATCCAAAAACCTGTCGCAGATTACAATCTGACCGCCTTTAAGGGCAGGCATAATTTTCTCGCGCACAAGCTGGCACCTTGCCGCAGCATAGAGATAGGCCTCTGTAAGATGCTTCATTTTATAGTTGGCGTTGTCCAATATGATTTCCCTTATTTTTTCGGAAATATCCGTTCCTCCCGGCTCCCTGAAAAGACAGCAGGAAAAGCCCTCCTCGGAAAGATGTTTTTTAAGAAGCTCCGCCTGTGTAGACTTGCCGGCTCCGTCGTTTCCCTCAAAGCTTATAAATAACCCTGACATAAAAATTCTCCATTCGTTTTTATTAACAAATCAATTATAACAAACTATTTAAAAAATTACAACCTGTCTTTTCGGAAAACCGTGTCTCTCCGGTTCAATAATATTTATTCTTCCGATTCCGTGCTTTTCTCTCCCAAAATTTCCCTTAAAATCTCGGTTCTGGGGTTATAATATCTGTTTTCCGTTCTTTCCTCTTCTTTTCTGAGGACTCCCAAAAGTCTCTCAAGGCTTTTTATTGCCGGCTGATTGACCTCTGTCCAGTCTACGACATGCTGGAGAGCAAGCCTTGTGTCCTTTGCTTTTCTTCGGCGGACCTTTACGGCCTTTATGGCCTTTGACAGCTTGGCATATTCGTGGTATGTATGAATATCGAGCTCAAGGCTGTGTTCTATATCCAAAATTTCATTGTTGGTGTTTTCCTCTTCGGCAACCGCTATATTGTAATCCTGCCTGCTGTCTCTTAAAAACGTGAGAAAATCATCTATATATTTACTGTATTTCATATGCCCCTCCTTATCTTCTCTTTATAAGCAATAAATAAAACCGCCGTCCTTATGTAAAAATTGTCAGTCACAGAGTCAAAATACTGTTTTTCTTGTTTCCGCTTTAATTATAACAAATTTTTTCATTAACTACAACTTATTTTAACATATACATACCGCAAATAAATTTACATAAGTCAATATTGCCTGAATATAATTGTCACCGAAAAATAAATTTAGGTTGACAATTTATTTTTGCCGTGTTACAATTTCTTACAGCAATAATGAAACCAGAAAAGAGGCCTTTTATGAATTATGAATATTAAAGAACAGGTTTTAAAACAGCTTGAAGAAAACAGGGGCATCTTCGTCTCCGGAAAAGCTCTTGCGGATTCACTTTTCTACAGCAGAAACGCAGTCTGGAAAGCCGTCCGCTCTCTTATAAGTGAGGGTCACAAAATAGACGCCGTTACAAACAAGGGCTACCGTCTTTCCGAAGACGACAGGATTCTCACAAAGGCAGGCATAGAAAAATATCTCACAGACCCTGCCGCCGATTTTAAGGTTATGGTTTTTAAAGAGACCGCTTCAACAAACACACTGCTTAAGCAGTACGGAGAAGAAAATCACCCTGAGGGGCTTATTATAGCCGCCGACAGACAAACCGCAGGAAAGGGCAGAAGCAGCCGAAGCTTCTATTCTCCCTCAGACACAGGCATATATTTCAGCCTCCTGCTTCGCCTCAAAGGCACGGCGGAGGCCTCCCTCTTTATAACAACGGCGGCAGCAGCAGCGGTATCAGAGGGGATAGAAAAGGTAACGGGCATAAAAACAGGCATAAAGTGGGTAAACGACATAATTTATCAAGGGAAGAAAATAGCCGGCATACTGACAGAAGCCTCTGTGGATATGGAAACGGGAGGACTTTCCTACGCCGTTTTGGGCATAGGCATAAACGTTTCAGACCCCGAGGGCGGCTTCCCCGAAGAAATAAGGGAAATTGCCGGCTCTCTTTACGGCTCAAAGCCCTGCCCCGGAAACATAAGAAGCCGTCTCGTAGGGGAAATTATAACAATATTTACAGGCTACTATAAAAACCTTTCCGATAAAAAATATATGGATATTTACAGAGAACGTTCCGTTGTAATAGGAAAACAGGCGGAGGCCTATTCTGGAAAGGGCAGCTTCCCCATCAAAATATTGTCAATCGATGACGACGGAGCCTTAATTGCCGAAAGGGAAAACCGCGAAATAATCCGCCTTAATTCGGGAGAGATAAGGCTTCGCAATATAGAAGAAAACACAGAAAAAAATAAAGAAAAAGAGGTTTAACGCTATGGAAATTAATACAGAAAGGCTTGCGGAGGAAATTATAAAAGGAAGAAGGCTTAAGGCCGAGGGCGGGCTTATTTCCCTTTTTGAAGCCGATTTAGACGGACTTTGTTCCGGTGCGGACAAAATTCGCCGTTTCTTATGCGGAAGCCGTGCAGATCTTTGCAGCATAATAAACGGCAGAGGAGGAAAATGCAGCGAAAACTGCAAATTCTGCGCCCAGTCCTCCCACTACAAAACCGCCTGCGAAGAATACGGTTTTTTAGATACAGGGACTTTTTTGGATGGCTGTAAGGAGGCCTATGACAAGGGAGTAAACCGTTTTTCAATAGTAGCGGCAGGCAGAACTCTTTCGGGAGACGATCTGAAAAAAGCCGTCTGTGCCTACTCCGCTATGCACGAAAAATACCCCGACATAACCCTATGCGCCTCCCACGGCCTTATGGAAAAGAAAGATCTTCAAAGAATACGTAACTGCGGCGTAACAATGTACCACGCAAACCTTGAAACCTCAGAGCGTTTCTTCCCCCAAATCTGCACAACCCACACCTATGAGGACAAAATAAGGGAAATCCGCCTTGCAAAGGAGGCAGGCTTTGAAATTTGCAGCGGAGGCATTTTCGGAATGGGAGAAACACGTCAGGACAGAATTGATATGGCTCTTCTTCTGTCGGAGCTTGAAATAGCTTCAATCCCTATGAATTTTTTAATTCCCATACCGGGAACCCCTCTCGAAAACACAGAAAGGCTTTCCCAAGAGGAAATAGTAAGAACCGCGGCGGTTTTCCGCTATATAAATCCAACGGCCTACATACGCATAGCCGCAGGCAGAAGCTATTTTAACGACGGCGGCGAAATTCTTTTCCGCTCCGGCGCCAACGCAGCTCTGACGGGGGATATGCTTACGACTGTGGGAAACAACACCTCTCAGGACAGAGCTATGCTTAAAAATTTGGGCTATAGTATAAAAGACTGCCCTCAAAAAACAACAGAAAAGGAAGTAAAATAAAATGCTTAAACAGGATACAAAAACAATTTCGGCTTTCCCCGTAAAGGATATGACCGCAACAGCGGTTTTTACGGCACTTCTTTGCATACTGGCTCCTATGTCAATACCAATAGGACCCGTTCCTGTTTCTCTCACAAATTTGGTAATATATATTTCACTCTACGTTTTGGGTATGAAAAAAGGAACCCTGAGTTATTTGCTCTATATGCTTATAGGTCTTATAGGCCTGCCTGTGTTTTCGGGCTTTGGCGGCGGACCGGCCAAGCTTTTTGGGCCTACGGGAGGATATATAATAGGCTTTATTTTCATAGCCCTCATAGGCGGTTTCGTAATAGAACATTACAGAAGCAATTATATTCTCCACTTCATAACCTATGTTCTAACAACCGCCCTATGCTACACTTTCGGCACGGTCTGGTTCGTCCTCATTATGGACTGCACCGTTCTCTACGCCCTGACGGTCTGTGTTTTTCCCTTTATAATAGTTGATATTTGCAAAATAATAATAGGCATATTTACGGGCAGCCTGATCAGCAGCCGTCTTTCAAAAGCAAAGCTGATTTAAAAGGATTAAACTGTATTTGACATATAAAAACGGAGCCGATTTTTATGCGATTGGCTCCGCTTTTGTATTTACATATATGTTATTTTACATTTGTGAGATATGTCTGCGGGCAGCAAAAACCGCCCTTTATTTCTTTGTTTTCGCCCTGCCTGTATAAAGGTCGTAGGGGGTAATCTGATAGACATAATAATTAAGCCAGTTTGAATAAAGGAGACTTGAGTGAGCCTTCCACTGAGCTGTTATTTCCCCTTTCGGATTATTATTTTTAAAATAATTTTCGGGAATTTTTATTTTTATACCCTTTTCAATATCCCTTAAATATTCGTTTTTAAGAGTGTCCGTTTCGTACTCGGAATGACCCATAACGAAAAACTGTTTTCCGCCCTGACCGGAAACGATATAAACTCCCGCTTTGTCCGACATACTCAAAATATTCAAATCGGGGACTTTCTCTATATCGTAACGGCTGACCTCCGTATATCTTGAATGTGGGGCGTAAAAGTGGTCGTCAAAGCCCCTCAGAAGATTTTCGTGCTTATAAATTTTGGTGTGGCGGTAGATACCGAAGAGCTTTTCCTTAAGCATATGCTTCTTTATTCCATAGTGATAATAAAGCCCTGCCTGTGCGCCCCAACAGATGTGGAAAGTGCTGGTTACGTTGTGCTTGCTCCACTCCATAACCTTTGTAAGCTCCTCCCAGTAGTTGACCTCTTCAAAATCCATAAGTTCTACAGGGGCTCCCGTTATAATCATACCGTCAAACCTTAAATCCTTAATATCGTCAAAAACATTGTAAAATGTTTTAAGGTGGGTCGCTTCCGTGTTTTTTGAAATATGGCTCTTCATCTGCAAAAACTTTATGTTAAGCTGCAGAGGGGTATTGCTTAAAAGCCTTAAAAGCTGAACCTCCGTTTCCTCCTTTTTTGGCATAAGATTTAATATCAAAATTTCAAGAGGACGTATATTCTGACCCGTAGCCCTGCTTTCAGTCATAACAAATATATTTTCGTTTTCCAAAACATTTTTAGCAGGCAAGTTATCCTGAACTTTAATAGGCATATTCAACATTCCTTACTGTATTTTAGTCTTTTAAATATTTAATATTTATATTTTAAACCAAACCCCATCATAAGTCTAATTCCAAAAAAATATATGTTTCTATAGCTAAAAGCTATATCAAGAAAGATTTTTAATTCTATTCCTAACCTTTCAGATGCCGTTTTTGTGAAATTTTTAACATTATTTATTTTTCTGTGTTGTTGACAGTGATTTTCGGCTATCCCGTCTTTAAGATTTAACACCATAATTTTTAGGGGACAAAAGATATTTTGTA
>JAJQFB010000124.1 GCA_021201395.1 Clostridiales bacterium
TCTTTGTTATGCAACTTTTTATTTATTGTACAAAATTTCTTACTTTCACGTTAAAGCCCTCCCGTAAAAATGTAATACATACATTATATAATTTTTTCGGAATAATTACAAGGGATTATTCTAAACTTTCCATCTGATTTAATAAATTTTCAAAAACTTTCACAGCGTTTTCAACAGGCTTCGGTGTGCTTATATCGACACCTGCGGTTTTTAAGAGATTAATGGAAAAATCGGAACAGCCGCCCTTGAGGAATTTAATATAGTTTTCGGCTACGTTTTCATTTAAAATCTTCCTCGAAAGAGCTATAGCATAGGAATAACCCGTAGCGTACTGATACACATAAAAAGGAGTATAAAAATGAGGTATTCTCATCCACTCATAGCAAATTTCATCGTCAAGCTCTATTCCGTCTCCGAAATATTTGATATTAAGCTGCCTGTAAACCTCGGTTAAGGTTTCAAAGGTAATCGCCTCTCCTCTTTCGGCCATTTCGTGGGCGGTAAGTTCAAATTCCGCAAACATAGTCTGTCTGAAAAGCGTTCCCCTAAACTGCTCCATAAAATAGTTTATAAGATAAGCCTTAAGTTTTTTATCTTCTGTTGTCTTAAGAAGATATTCCATAAGCAGGGCTTCGTTTACGGTTGAAGCTACTTCGGCTACAAAAATAGTGTAATTTCCGTAAACATAGGGTTGATTGGACCATGTGTAGTGACTGTGCATGGCGTGTCCCATTTCATGGGCAAGGGTAAACATAGAATTATAATTGTTGTCATAGTTTAAAAGAACATAAGGGTGAGTTCCGTAAGAACCCCATGAGTAGGCACCGCTCCTCTTTCCCTTATTTTCATATTTATCTATCCAACCCCCCTCTAAGCCCTCTTTAAATGTCTTTATATATTCTTCACCCATAGGTTCAAGGGCTTTCGTTACTGTTTCTTTAGCTCTTTCAAAATCAATCTTTATGTCAACCTCATCTACAATCGGTGTATATAAATCATAAAAATGCAGCTTGTCAACCTTAAGTCTGTCTTTTCTTATTTTAATATATCTTTGCAAAAGGGTCAGATACTTATTTACGGTTGAAATAAGGCTCTTATAAACATCAACGGGAATATTATCGCCATAAAGCCCTGCTTCAAGACAGCTTTCATAATTTCTTGCTCTGCTTAAAAATATGTCCTTTTTAACACTTGCGGCATAGGTAGTTGAAATAGTGTTTCTGAGGTTGTAAAAGCTCTTGTAGTAAGATTTAAAAGCATTTTCCCTTAGGGTTCTGTCGCTGCTTTCAAGATATGACTGATATTTCCCGTGGGTCAAAGGCACAGTCTTTCCCTTTCCGTCCTTAACATCGTCAAACTGTATATCAGCATTATTAATCATAGAGAAAATATCATCGGGAGCAGAAGCCAACTCATATGCCACTGCAAGAAGCTCCTCTTTCTCGGTGTCTAAAATATGTTTTTTGCTCCTCAAAAGGTTAAGAAGAAAATGCTTATAAACAGAGTCTTCTGCTGCCTTAACTATATCCTCTTCATTAAGACTCAATAGTTCAGGTTCTATAAAGGCACAGGCAGAGCTATATTTTACAATAAGGCTGTTAGCCCTGCCGCAAAGCCCCTGATAAAAGCTGTCGGCGGTATTCTCGTGGCTTTTAAGGTTGGCGTAAACATAAAGCCTGTCCACCATTTTGCTTATTTTTTCATCAAGGCCGAAAATATCGAACATATTTTCGATTGCCAACCTGCCCTTATATTCCTTAAGCAAAGGCAAAAGCTCTTCACAGGCCTTAAACTCCTTCTCCCAGCTTTCAACAGAAGAAAACAAGTCCTCAATTCTCCATTTATCCTCTGCTTTAACGTCTTTTCTTTCTTTAATAACAGTGCTCATAAAAAAATCCTCCTAAAAATAAAAATTTGTACTTTCTTTTTTATATATAGTGTAGTATAATAATATTAAGAATGCAAGAATTAATTTAAATTTTTATCAGCTATTGTGCCCAATAAACTGATATAATATTCTTACACAAAGGAGGTTTTTTTATGGCACTGAAAGTTTTAATGGTAGCATCTGAGGTTTCTCCCTTTGCCAAAAGCGGCGGTCTCGGCGATGTTACAGGTTCTCTTCCGAAGGCTCTTAAAAATTTAGGGGTTGATATCCGTGTGGTATTCCCCAAATACAAATCCGTAAAGCAGGAATATGTTGACTCGGCTGAATATGTTACGGGCTATGACGTAACCCTGGACTGGAGAGTTCAGCACGCAGACATCTATAAGCTGCAGGCGGACGTTCCTACCTATATGATAGGCAACGATTACTACTTCGGAAACAGAGACGGCTACTACGGCTACGGCGACGACTGCGAGAGATTCACATTCTTCTCAAAAGCAGCTCTTGAAATTATAAATTACATCGACTTCGTTCCCGATGTTATCCACGCAAACGACTGGCAGACAGGCCTTATAAGTCTTTACCTCAAGGATAAATATTCTAAGATCAGCTTCTATAGAAATATAAAGTCACTTTATACAATCCATAATTTGCAGTATCAGGGTGTATTCCCTTCAAACTGTCTTTCACTTATGGAGCTTGACTACGGCTATTTAACTCCCGATAGGCTTGAATTTTACGGAGCCATTAACCTTATGAAGGGCGGTCTGCTTTACGCCGACGCTATCAATACCGTTTCAAACACATATGCGGAAGAGGTTAAGCGTCCCGAATACGGCTATCAGCTTAACGGTGTTATGAGAGCAAGGGACAATGTTCTCCATGGTATCGTAAACGGCATAGACTACGAGGAAAACAATCCGGCCACAAGCCAAAAGATTTTTGCAAATTACGATGCCGATACAATCGAAAAGAAGAAAGAAAACAAGTACGGCCTCCAAAAGGAATTAGGGCTTCCCGTAGGGGATACTCCTATGATTTCCATAATTTCCCGTCTTGTAGACCAAAAGGGTATCAATCTTCTTCTGGACATTGCCGGCGAGCTTCTTTCAAAAGACGTTCAGCTTGTTGTTTTGGGAACGGGCAACAGCTACTTTGAATACCGTTTCAGAGAGCTTCAGTCATGGTACCCCAAGAAGGTTTCCGCAAACATAACCTTTAACGATACTCTCGCTCAAAAGATATACGCAGGCTCCGACATATTCCTTATGCCTTCACTCTTCGAACCCTGTGGCTTAGGCCAGCTTTTCGCCATGAGCTACGGTACGATTCCCGTTGTAAGAACAACCGGCGGTCTTGTAGACACCGTTGAATATTACAATCCGGCCACGGGCAAGGGCAACGGCTTCAAATTCCAGGATTTCTTAGGCAGCGGTCTTATGTGGGGCATAAACGAAGCCTTAAGGCTCTACGAGGACAAGGAACAGTGGACTCAGATTACAAAGAATGCCATAAACACACGTTTCTCATGGGAGGTTTCCGCTCAGGAATACTTAAAGCTCTATAATCAGCTTTGCGGCAAAGAAGAAACAGCAGAATAAATCTATAAAGGAGCTGTGAAAATTCGGTTTTTCACGGCTCCGAATTATTTTATAAGGGGATTTTGCTTGATTTTTTTAATATATATGGTAAAATAAAATCAGAGGAAGTTAAGCGAATTTTTTTGAGAGGATATTTTATGGAACACAATCAGGAATATTATTTTGCCAAACTGCAAACCTTAAATTTATATGATGACTTTCTTTTCAGAATGGTTATGAGAGATCCCGAGATTTGCAGACCGGTAATTGAAGAAATTTTAAACATCAAAATTAAAAAAGTTGAATACATTGAAGAACAAAAGAACGTTAAAAACGTATATATGGGAAAGGGCGTCCGCCTTGATGTATATGCGGACGATAAAGCAGGTTCTGTTTTCAATCTCGAAATGCAGGCTGGCAACAAGGGCAGTCTGGAGAAAAGAGCAAGGTTTTATCAAAGCAGTCTTGATATACACCTATTGAAAGAGGGTGAAGATTACAAGAGCCTGAAGGATAGTTATATAATTTTTATTTGCTGCTTTGACAGCTTTAAGCTTGACAGATATAAATATACCTTCAAGAACCGCTGCGAGGAGGATTACGGGCTTGCACTTAATGACGGAGCATACAAAATATTTTTAAATACACGGGGCAGTAAGGGAAATGTCAGCGATGACCTTAAGGCTTTCCTAAAGTATACCGAAAACACAACGAGTGAATTTGCCGAGAGCTGTGAGAGTTCTTTGGTAAAAATAATAAATGAAAATGTAAAGAAGATTAAGAAAAATCAGGAAATGGGGTGAACTATATGTTCGAGGAAATGTACAGAAACGAGCTTCTCAATGAAGGCAGAGCAGAGGGTCAAGAGGAAGGAAAAGATGCTGTTATTATAGAAATGATAAAGTCCGGTTTGGAATCCGGTTTTATAAACCAAATAACACATTTGCCCATTGAAAGGATTGAACGGCTGAGAAAGGCTTACACTTAAGGAGATTTTTACAGCTATGGAAAAAGAGACAGATAAGTTTTATAATATAGAAGAAAAGCCCGAAAGAGTTGTTCTTGTGGGAATTGACCGAGACGACACAGGTCTCAGCTGCGACGAGAGCTTAGACGAGCTTGAGGATCTTGCCGAAACAGCAGGAGCGGAAGTCGTAGGCAGGCTCATACAAAAAAGAGAGGGCACAAGCCGCTCTATGTATTTGGGCAGCGGCAAAACAGAGGAGCTTAAAGCCTACTGCGAAGAGCTTGAAGCCGACGGCATAATCTGCGATGATGAGCTTACCCCCTCCCAGACGGATTATCTCGAAAAGCACACAGGCTTTAAAATAATGGACAGAACTCTTCTCATACTTGATATTTTTGCAAAGCATGCCGCCTCGGCAGAGGGCAAGGTTCAGGTTGAGCTGGCTCAGCTCCGCTATAAACTTTCACATCTCACAGGCAGGGGAAAGGAGATGTCCCGTTTAGGCGGCGGCATAGGAACAAGGGGACCCGGCGAAAAAAAGCTTGAAACCGACAGAAGAAGAATAGCCTCCCGAATAAGCGAGCTTAACAGAGAGCTTAAGGAAATCGAGGAGCACAGAGGGGTCATAAGGGAAAGGAGAGTAAATTCAAAATCTCCCATAATTGCCCTTATAGGCTATACAAACGCAGGAAAGTCAACCCTTATGAACGCAATAACCGGGTCTGAGGTTCTCTGCGAGGATAAGCTTTTCGCCACTCTCGACGCCACAACAAGGAGAATCAAGCCTACCGAGGACTACGGCTCCGAATATCTTTTCACAGATACCGTAGGCTTTATAAACAAGTTGCCCCACGGCCTCATAAAGGCTTTCCGCTCAACTCTTGAGGAGGTAAGATATGCCGATATACTTATTCACGTTGTGGATTCTTCAAACCCGGCCTGTGCAGAGCAGATGAAAGTTGTCTATAATCTCCTTGACGAGCTTAACGTCAAAGACAAACCAATAATAACCGTCTTTAACAAGTCCGACAGAGAAACAACAACACCCCTGTCCTCAGACAGTCACGCCGATTTTTGCATAAACATTTCCGCCAAATATAAACAGGGCATAGACACTCTCCTCTTAAAAACAGAAGAAATCGTAAAATCATTCAAAACGCAAATAAAAGCCCTTATACCCTACAGCAAGGGCGGGCTTCTTAACAACGTTTATAAAAACTGTGAAATAATAGAAACAGAGCACCGCCCCGGCGGCACCTATGTAAACGTCTATGCCGACAGAGAATATGTATTAAGGCTTAAAAAATATGAGGAGACAGTACGATAAAACAAAAAGACTATGTAATTGAAGCTATGAAAAATAACGGCGGTTATGCAACGCTTCAGCAACTGAATTATATGGTTGATGTGTCGAGTTGGGGAACAAAAACACCACAGGCATCAATCAGGCGGATAGTCCGGACAAACGATGAATTTTTCAAAATACAACAGGGGTCGTGGGCGTTAAAGGAATGTAAAAAGGCGGTATTAAAAAAATTAAGCATTATCGAAAATAACCCGAACAGTGTTGAAAAATTCACACATTCCTATTATCAGGGAATTATCGCCGAAATAGGAAATATACGCAAATACAGTACATATATACCTCCGCAGGATAAAAATAAAATGTTTTTGGAAAGAAAATTGTCGGAGATTGCGGCAATAAATTCAATTTACAGCTTTACATATCCCGAAATTCTCAGAAGAGCAAAACAGTAGATGTTATATGGCTTAATGAACGAAAAATGCCCTATGCGTTTTACGAGGTTGAACATACTACCGATATTAAAAATTCCTTGAATAAATCTTATGAGCTTTAGGACTTTAAGGCAAAGTTTTTTATCGTAGCAGATGAAAGACGCCGCAGAGAATTTAATGATGTGATTCAAGCATCTATTTATAAATCCATACGTTTACGAGTAAAGTTTGTAAGTTATGAAAAACTGATTAGGCAATATAATTTTGAAAGCAGAAATACAGAGAGGGTTATATAATCAAAAAATATACTTAAGCTGCAAAATTGTAAAAAGAAAAAGGGCTTGCTACTCAATTAATGATGAGTTACAGCCCTTTCTTTGGTTAATGTTTTAGTTAAATGATGAAAAGACATAGCCGTTTTCCGAAATTTGACTCAGAATTTTCGGCAGGGCGGCTTCTTCTGTGAAGCTCCATATTCTTTTTCCGTTGTATTCATCGACGGATATGGCGCCCTTGTCGATGACGGGGTGGAAATAGAGGCTTAAAGCATAGCCGTTTTGTATGCAGGCTTCTATATTTGCATATATAGAATCGTCCCTTATGTAGCGGACATAACCGGCTGGAGTGGGTATGTAGTAAACCGTTTTGCCGGATCTTTCCGTATATGTAATTATGTCAGACTTGTCATATTCGGGATAGGACTGATATACAGCGTCAAAATAGTTTTCAGCCATTAAAAGCTGCTCACTTGTGGCGGCATAGTGGGGGAGCTCAAAAAATTCGTCCTTATAGCCTAATTTGTGACAGGCTTCCTTTGCTTTTATCATTCTCTCCTGCTGTTCCGTATAGCTGTAGGGGGTGTCGCTTCCCCACTCATATCCCACGCCGCTTTCATCATCTCCGTACTGGTGGCTGTAGCCGTGAAGCCCCAAATGGCCGTTATGGTCTGTCATATAGTCAAGAACATATATAAAATAGGAATTGTACAAATTATAGTCCTTTGATATGTCGTTTGTATAGCTTCTTTCGGGATAAACGTAAAGAGGAATCCAAGCTATATAATACTGCTGGCCTGATAAATATAAATATTCGGCGGTATACCTGAGCTTTTCAAGCATTTCCACGGTATAGTTTCCCTCGCCTTCCGGTCTTAAGCCGTCGGCCGCAATATCCTCAAGGCGGATATAAGCCGGGGAACCATTTGTAACAGGAGCGGTTATGTAAACGCTTGTGTCATATTTTACAACACTGCAAAAATTAGAGCCTAAATCAACGGTCATTTCATAACCGAAAGGAGTTATAAGCTCATAAAGAGACACATAAGGGAGGCCGTTGTAAATAAAAATAACGGGCCGGTTTCCTGTTGAATAGGTTAGGAAAAGTAATTTTTCATCTATTGTTATTCTGTATATGGCGGATAATTGGATATATTCTCCCCCTAAAAGCCTTACTCCGTCCGCAAGAGAAACACAGAGCCTGCCGTTGCAGAAAAGCGTATTTCTTGTTTCTCCCGACGGAAAAGAAATTCTTAAGCCCGATGGCTGAATGTCGGTTACAACCGCAGGCTCGCTGTAGACCAAATATTCTTCTGCTCCCACAGGCAGAATGGTTTCGGTTAAAAAAATCATAAAAGATAAAACAAATGCTAAAAATAAAGCTGTAATTTTTTTCATAAACAGATCCTCTTTCTTCTTATTTTAATGCCTCTTTAATTGGGAAGCAGTACATTATATTATACAACATATTTTTCAAAAAACAAGTCTGTTAATCAAAGTTTAATATAATTTAAGACTTATTTCGTCATAAAATAAATATTTTTCTGCTCTTTTTAAATGAGTGGATTCTCAAAGTAGATTCCACTGCGGAATTTACGTTTCAAAAAATATTGCTGATAAAAATAAGTACAAATTTCAAAAAAAGTTGTTTATTTTGAATAGAAAGTGTGCTATAATTGAGTTTAGAGCTATACAAGCTATACAAGCATAATAAAAAAGGAGGAAAAAAATAATGAAAAAACGTATTTTGGCGGCGGCTATGACGGTTGTTATGGTTTCGGCGGCTTGTTTTAATATAACTATGCCGGCTTTTGCCAGAGCTTCCATAAGTTCTGCCGCCGACTATAACTACAGAGACACAACGGGTCTTGAATATGACTATGTTGACGGCTCTTTAATTCTTACCTGGCCCTCCGTGGCTAAAGACGGAACACTTTTAAACCAAAACCCCTTAGCGGCCTATGCCCCGAGCGACACACTTACCGTAGCGGACGACCCTATGCTTAGCTGGTCTATGCCCTACAGAGGCCTTATTATAGCCCACAGCAGCTACAGCCCCGAATACAGCTCCACAAACCCCTCAATTAGCCTTACGGGCGATGAGGACATTATAATGGGTCTTGTTGAGGGCGAAGAGGACGGCTCTCAAACTGTTTTGGATTATGCCTACAATTCAAGCTATTCGGCTTACCTTACAGGCGGAACCTCACACATAGACGAAACCGTTGTGGCTTCGGGCTATGCAACTTCCTACAGAATCGACTACTCTACAGACGGCGAAAACTGGACGAAAGTTGACGAAACCTCCACCATAGAAACCCGTAAAAAACTGTTCCTTCCCGTTCAGGAGGGAGTTACGGCTAAAACCGATGCCAACGGAAACGAATACATTCAGGACGGCAAAAACACGGTTATACTCGTAAGCCAACAGGTTGAGAAATTCTCAGACGACATTGAGCTTGAAGAGGGCGAAACCTACTATATCAGAGTTGTTCCCCTTACAAAGAGCGGAGATGAAATCGAAATAACCGATGAGAAAGCTACGGATTTTACAATCTCCTTTACGGCGGAAAACAGCAATACAATTAAAGTTCTGGCTTTCCCCACCGTTGAGGGCGGCGGAATTTACACTTCAGGAGGCCGCTCCACTCTTACCACAGAGGGAGAGGTTTACGTTGTAACAAGCCTTGACGACAGCGTATCAAACCCTGCGGAGGGTACCTTAAGATACGGCCTTAACCACAGAACAAGCGAGGACGTTCCCCTTACAATCGTTTTTGCCGTAGGCGGAACAATCCACATTGACGAAACGGCAACAAAGAGCCAGAGGCGTTTTGTTTTCGGCGACAACACCACCATAGCCGGCCAGACGGCTCCCGGCGAGGGCATAACAATAGCAGGGGGAACCTGCAACGTATCAGGGGAAAATATTATTATAAGGTATGTCCGCTTCCGTTTGGGCGAAGGCTATGACCTTGACGGAGCAACCGTTTCCGGCAAAAACATAGTAATCGACCACTGTACGTTTAACTGGGGCGTTGATGAAACTTTCAGTGCCAAAGAGCTTATAAATTCATCAATCTCCTACAACATTATAGCAAGCGGTCTCGCTATGGTAAACAAGAACGGCGACAACAACACAGACGCCGAGCTTCTTTCGGGCGAATCCGAGTTTAAACACGGTATGGGCACCATTATGAACGGCTACAACACAACCGTAACCCACAACGTATGGGCTCACAACGGCACAAGAAACCCCAGATTCGAGGGTGCATTTACATACAACAGCAAGGACTATGACAATGTTATGGAATTTGCAAATAACGTAATCTATAACTGGGGTCATATGTCGGCCTACGGCGGCGACAGAGGCGAGGCGCAGGTCAACTTCGAGGGCAACTATTATAAGACAGGCCCCAACACCCTCGAAAAGGTTAAGGATATATTCTTTGACTGCGACACAGACTCCTCCTACGGAAATGTTAAGAGCTCCTACTATATTGACGGCAATATAATGGAGGGCAACGATACTCTTAACACCGACAATACAAAGGGCTTTGCGGACTTAAGCTCTGCGGCTTATCAGCTTTCGGAAAAGGTTGAGCTTCTCTACCCCTATGAGGCGACGGACGCTTATACGGCTTATGAAGCTGTCCTTGACGGCGTTGGCGCAAGCCTGACAAGAGACGCTCAGGACGAAAGACTTATTAACCAGATTAAAAACGGCACAGGCCGCTTCATAAACAGCGAGGAAGAAGCCGGCGGCTATAACGACACAGAATATACCCAGTCTGTAAATCCCACAGTAACTGTAGACACTGACTCTGACGGTATTCCCGACACATATGAGGCCATAATCGGAACAGACCCCGACACGGCGGATTCAACAACCCTTATTACAGACGAAACAAGTCCTTTCTACGGCTATACCTATCTTGAGGTTTATATAAACGATATTACCGACGAATGGGGAGAGGACAGCCCCGGCGCAAGCTCCACTTTAAAAGCCGTAGCACGTACGGAAACCAGATATGCTTCAAGCGCAGACCTTGAAATAACCGCAATTTATGATTCCGAGGGCAATGACATTTTAGGCACAGCCAACACAGACCTTATTTTAGGCGAAACATACACAATCGAAACAAAGAACCCAGGCAGCGGATATTATGAGGTTCTCTTTAACGATGAGGCCGTTTCCGCAGGAACAAGTATATCCGTAACTCCCGATGAGGTGGGTTCCTATATGCTTCAGCTCAGATATAACAGCGGAGCTACAGGTGGCTACAATGCTTATTCTATTTCCGATCAGGTTCCCATAACCGTTCTCGAAGCAGAGGACAATATCCCCGGCTGGACGGCTGTTGACATTGGAGACGTTCCTCAGGCAGGCGTTGTATCCTACGATTCAACCGACGGCTCCGTTATAATAGAGGGTTCAGGCCTTATAGGAAGAGCTTCCTCTTCTTCAAGCCAGACGGGCGACGCTTTCTTCTTCGACTACATCGAAAAGACGGGTGACTTCGACATTATAGCTCAGGTTGAGAACTGGGAGAAAATAGACTATTATCAGAAAGCAGGTCTTATGGTAAGAGGCTCTCTCGACACCAAATCCGAATTTTATATGAACGCCGTTACCTATGTTAAAGGCGAGGACTATGAGGGCTATACAGGTGCCGACGGCGGCTCAATTTTAGCCCAGAATATAGGTCCTTTCGTAAGAACGGCGGACAACGGCTCTGTTTCAACAATTTCCACCTCTACAATAGGCAATTATTTAAGTGTTGCCAAAACGAGGAAGAGCGAGGAGCCTAACCCCTGTTATATGAGAATAGTAAGAAGCGGCCAAACCGTTACTCTTTACGGTGCAAACACAACGCCCTCAGGCGATGATGACTGGGTTGTGCTTTCAAGCTATACAACAACTCTTCCCGACACCTGTTATGTAGGCCTTGCCATAGACGCAGCCCAGGACACAACAGAGATTGTTAAGTATAACAAGGCTCAGCTTACAAACATAACAATAGACGGCGAAGCTATATACAGTTCCTCCGATGACCCCGACATTGACAAGGGCAACGGTATGGTAGGCGATGTTGACCAAAACGGCGTTTTGACCGCAAATGACTCAGCCGCTCTTTTGGCTTACGTTCTCAACAACGAAACCTTAAATCCCGACTGGAACGTAACTAACTACATAGCCGACACAAACAACGACGAGGAAGCAGCGGCAGCCGACGCAGCCGACATACTCGCAAAGGTTCTCAATTCGGCCTATGAGTTTGCAAGAACAAACGAAGAATAAAGCCAACAATAAAATCGACAACGAAATATAAATATCAGGAGCTGCTGCAAAACGGAGGGAAAAACCGATTTGCGGCAGCTTCGGCTTATTGCGGTTTACACTGTTTAATAAAAATTGAATTTATAATGAATATAAAACAGCACCTTTGTCCATAATAGCTGTACGGAGGTGTTTTTCAGTGAAAGACAAAATCAAAAATTTCTTTAAGAATAACGGCTATGCAGCAGCAGTTTATTCCTGCGTCGCCCTTGTTGTGGTTTTGGCGGCAGGAGTCGCCCTTTACGACAGCATAACGAAAAAAATCAAGGCTACGGAGAGGAAGCCGTAAATAACAGCAGAGACAGGAGCTACAGGGAAGAAACAACGGAGCTGACAACAGTACCGAAAACCGCCGAGGCGGAAACGGAGCCGACAACGGCGGCGAGAATTGCCGAAAGAGCTTCGGAAGCAGCTACAGGTAAAGCTGCGGAGGGTGAAACAAAAACGGACAAAAAGACGGGAGAAGCGGATCGGTCCTCAGAGATTGAAACGAGAAAGAGCGCCTCTGCCGACAATCTGTTTTCATTTGATGAGAACACTCAGGTTATGCTTATGCCCGTCGAAGGGCAGATTGTAATGGACTACAGCCCCGAAATTGCGGTTT
This sequence comes from Clostridiales bacterium, assembly GCA_021201395.1. GTDB lineage: Bacteria > Bacillota > Clostridia > Lachnospirales > CAG-274 > JAJQCI01. Next base: position 12,393 of record JAJQFB010000124.1, read on the forward strand.
TTGACGCCACCTTAGAGCAGTACAGAACAAATGACACAATCTGTATAGCGGCTGAGGATGGGGCGCCTGTTGCCGCCGCTGCCGATGGCGTTGTTGTTGAGTCGGGGTATGACGAAATTAACGGAAACTCCATTGTTATAGACCACGGAAACGGCTGGATGTCTACATACAGCCAACTGGGAGAGAATATCCCTGTTGCTGTAGGGGACATTGTAAACGCAGGAGAAATAATTGCCCAAATAGGAGAACCTACCGATTTTCAGTCCGCTTTAGGTTCTCACCTTGAATTTTATTTGACTCATAACGATGAATCAGCCGACCCTAAGCTTTTGTTTGAGGGTGGCGAGTAAAAAATCAAAGGCCTTTTCCGCACCGGTCGGAAAGAGGCCTTTTTACATATGACAGGTATGTCAATGCTCTGTAGTGAGATTTCACCGAGATGCAGCAGCCGATGAACTCAAAAGCGGCTTGAAAGTTCAACATCGTGAAGCATAGGAGAGAAAGAACAACAGCTAAATCGCAGCCTGACAAACAGAGGAGAACCGGAAAGAGAACATCTTTGCAGACAAAGAAGTCCGGCAGCAAAACTCCCGAACTCTAATAAGTGCTGTATATTTTTAACATTTCTGCAACAATTCAGTAGCCAATGTCATTTAGTTAACATAACAAGATGAATAGCAAATTCTTCCATTTAGC
>JAJQFB010000057.1 GCA_021201395.1 Clostridiales bacterium
TTGGGGTGCTTGCATGGAGTGTTTGGTCTTTTAGGCATCGGGGACACCTCTTTTCGGTTTCAAATCCATTTTGATTGATTACATTATAGCACTTCTTAAAGCGGAACACAATAGGAACAACAGCGGTCTTTTTATGGAACTTTACGGTCTTTTTATGGTCTTTCAGCGGAACTCTGAGTTCTCCTTCAGCTTTTTGAAATTTGTCAGTGCTTTACCACTAATTTTCCGTACCCAACGCTCTGAGAAATTCATCTTGTCGGCAATCTCATCCCAAGACATAAACATAAGGTAGCAATACCTTAGAACTGTTTTTTCTTTCGCTGATTCAAGCTTATCTATCTCAAGACCAATATCGTACTTCAGATTTCCGAGGGTAATCAAGTCCTCGTTTATCTCCCGTTCAATATCCATTATCTTGTTTGAATATCTTACAAAAGGCGGTTCTGTATTCATTGTTGTTTTAAACTTCTCATCAAAGCCGAGACTTGAAATGCTCATTGCAAGCTCTCGGTAGCTTTCAAGCTCCGCTATTTTATCTTTGATTTTTTGATTGAAACAATAAGCCTGTCCTAAATACTCTTTAGCCGTCATAGCTTTCAGCCTCCTTGTTTAACATTGAAATAAGCCGTTCTCCATAGATATCCTGCAGTGTAAATTTTAGACACAATCCATTCATTTTTTAGGATAGTTCGAACAAGTTTTTGTTCAATATGTTTTTCTGTTGACATTTCATATTTTCCTTTCATTTATTCAGACAAGCGGACGGACAAGTACCCATTTTTCACATATATTTGTATATGACACTATATATACTATAATTTTTTTATTTTTTCTCGTTAAGTAAATAGTTGTCTGCTTGTCATTAACTATTCTCAAAGTACCATAAATTCAAACCTTTTTTATGGACAGGAACAAGGACAACAGTTAGGACAACTGCCGCCTTGTCTTTATTTTTTAGGACAGCTGCCGCTTATTTCAGCGGACAGCCGAAAAACACCTGTCCGAATTAATTTCTTTCATATCCACGCTGTCTGCCGTAAATCGGATATGTTTTTCGGTCAATTCGCTTCCAGCCGATTTTTCTCATTATGGATGCAATGGCATAGGAGTCGGCGGGTTTCATTGAAGCACCGTCTTTTCCGAAACACTCACACCATATTTCCATATTGCAGACGAATTGCCTTTGAACAGTACCATCGGGCTTACCGCCGAAATCACTGCCGTTTAGGTAGTTTCGTCTTTCATAAATCCCCATAGCACCCCAGCTTTTAGGCAACGGAGTGTTTAGGTATTCTCTCACAAGTCCCTCTCGCTCATCTGTTCCCATAGCTTCGTCCTGTTCGTTGACAGCTCTGTCAGAATCTTTTCCCTCTAAGTAGAGTTTTTCGCCGCTGCGGTATATTACGAGAGTTTCCGCCCATATTTGCTCAATTTCCATTTTGGTAAGCTGCCAAGACTTCTTTTTGGAATTTCCGTAAACACGTATAGGCCAAAATCTGCGGTTGCCGGTAATATCTCTTAAAAATCCGTTTTCGGCATTGGTAGAACCTACAATAATACACTGTCTTGGGTGGCTTTCAACATTCACTCCGTAAGAAGCACGATACTTATCGTCAACTCTGGATATAAAGGATTTGACGGTTTCAATATCTGCTTTCTTCATTCCCGCAAGCTCTCCAAGTTCTAAAATCCAATAGCCCTGTAGTTTTTCGGGACCGGATTTATCTTTCATATCGGTAAGAGTTAAGCTGTCTGAAAACCATTCGCCCGCAAGCTTGGCATAAAATGTTGATTTGCCTATACCCTGCGATCCGTTAAGAATAGGAACGGAATCAAATTTAGTGCCGGGAACATAAATTCTTGCCACTGCTGCTGCCATTGATTTTCTGCTGACCGCTCTTGTGTATGAATTATCATCAGCTCCGAAGTAGTCAATGAAAAGTGTATCTACACGAGGAACTCCGTCCCATTCGGGCAAACCCTCCAAATATTCTTTTATAGGGTGATATGCTCTTTCAGCTGATACTGCAAGAATGGCATCTTTTGTTTTTGTGGGTGCGTACACTCCGTATCTGTTAGACAAATATACTTTAAGTGCCGCATAGTCTGAGTCATTCCATCCGTTCTTAATCTGTTTCCAAGGCAGACTTCCTTTGGCATCTACCCCGTCACGATGACAATTGAATGCAATCGACTTCAAATTGCTGTCGTATCTTAAAATTGTAACAAGATTATCAAGTGTATCCTTAATATTGCTTTGCTTGTCTATTTCAAGCAGCTTTTGCCAATTCTTATCATCATCCGAGAATTCTGTTTGTGCCGCTGCCTGTTTATCATTTACAACTTGACTGACAACCTTGTCATCTTTCAAAAGAAATTCAACCGTTGCCGAAAATGACTTCTTATCGTCCAAATTGCCGAACTTATGTATCCTTATAAGGTCAAAAGCATTACACAGTTTTCCTCCCGCAGGATCTGTGGCGTGATGACTGTATGCAAATTTATCATCATATATAACCACACCGTTAGAACCCTCACCGGGAATATAGTCATATCTTCCGCTTCCGTCTGCCGACTCTGTGTAAATATCATACAGATACTTGCTTATGATTTCCTGTATAGCATAAGCTCTGCACACAGCACCGACGACACCGTCTTTTTCAAGCGGATCTTTTTGCTTCTTCTGATTGTACTCTCTGACCTTGCTTTCCTTTGGTGTGGTAGGAAGTAAGGAGCAGTCTCTCCAATCGGTGTGTTTGTTAATCACGTCATCGGGATTAAGCCAATCGCCTGACAACTCACCAAATAAATATTCTCCGTTAGCGGGGCAAGTAGGCCAATACATCAATTGATGCGTTGAGAACGAACAAGGATCTGTCATATCTATAAATCCGCTTTCAGCTGCATAATATCTTGCCACAGCATTAAATTCATCCGGCTGCATATCACGAGTAACGGGAATAACAATCCTTATCCTCGGACTGCTGTGTGTATAGCTGTGAGTTGAGTAGTAGCAGCCTTTGTTTTTAAGCCTGTTTTTAATATCGTCAATAAATCTTCTTTCGGCATTATCAAGGTCATAAACAAGCATCGAACGGCATATAACCTTATTTGCTTGTCTGCGGTTATCCCTCAAATGTCCGGCAACAAATCCGCCCTTATCTTTAATAACATCTTTCTTTGTCTTTGAGAGCTTTGCGCATTCTTCGGCAGTTTCAGATGTTCTTATAGGAGTGCAAAGCTTGTTGCATAACTCCTCAAATGTAATTGTCTTGTTAGCCCAAAACTTAGCTTGTCTTGAGTTCCCGTAAGCAATTTTTAATTCACGCATTTAATATTCCCTCCCTAAAATTCTGATTTTATTTCACTGATTTGTTTGCTGTTACATGCACAAAAGTCTTGTTTTTCTGTTCGCTCTTGTTTTAACCTCATCAATGCTTGTATAAGCATATCCGGATTCGCAATCAATTCATCAATGGCATATGCACCATTTCTGCGAATTGACGGCAGTACCTCTGATGTAACCCAATGCTTAAATTTTTTTGCATTTGGTAAGGTTGAAGTAAACATCGCAGTATACAAACCGCTTTCATTAATCAAAAGCATCCTTCTTACATTTTTATTTGGTTCAAGCACAGTACCGTTTTGGACGAACCTCGTAAATAAGGTGTTTTGAGGGTTTATTTCAATGTAATCCTCTTTTTCAATCAGCTTTCTCATATTTGCCGTTTCTCTGTAACCGAGTATTTCAGCTACATCTTTGCCTACAAAATATAACTCTTCGTTGATTGAAACTGTGCGGACAGAACCTAACTCTTAATTTCTGAATATTTTTACTTCCATCTGTATTGCCTCGCTTTCTGTAATTTTGAAATACTCCTTACTTAGTAGCCTTGAAAAAGCATAAGATTGGACAGGTTTTATAAAAATTTTAAATATTTCTTTTTGCCCTCTGCAGCCTTTTATATACTGTATCTTTCTTTAAATTATGCTGTTTGCTGTATTCTTCTATCGTTATATCATCAAGTGCGGCTGCGATAAGTATGTCCGCATATTCCGGAGATAAAACAGTACGGATTTTTTGACATAAAGCATCATATTCATATCTGTAATTGCGTTTTTCCTCGTCTGAGTTGTCAGCTATATATTCAATACCGTCATTTTCATCTTCATATTTTTCATCATCAATATAAGGCATTTTTATAATACCCCTATGGCGATTTTCTCTGTGCCAATTGTTATATTCCTGCTTGTTAAAAATGTCATATAGCTCCTGTAAAGTTTCACACCTTTTAACTTCAGCTTTTTTGCTTTTGGGTGCTTCAGTCAAACGCTGATTATAATCTCTTTCAAGTATTAAGCTGTAATCTCCATCGGGGATTTCCAAAGTAATGTAGTTCCTGTGACCATTTTTAATGTTCTCCTCGTACAAAATTTTGATTTTCATAAAATGTCCTTTCCGCCTGTTGACGGTTAGGGCAATGAAAATACAAAAAAATCGAGTGCGATATGCAGCCCGACTATACTTCGCCTGAAAAATGGTATAGGAAATAAAGGGTACACATATCGCTGTATGCTGATATAATCAGCAAAAGCAATTTTATGTATCCAACATTGCCCTATACGTAATCAGGCTTGTTGTATTTTTATCTCAGTCTACGATAAGATAACCACATCTATAAGTGGTGAGTAACATTCTTTTTATCTCAGTAAGAATCTAATATCCGACTGAGATAAAAATGCCTACGGCATATCGCAGGGCTGCGGAAAGGAATACATCGCTGTTGCATTGTTTCACAAAAACAATGCAATCCCTACGGGATTTAAACTTTTTTTGAAAAAAAGTTTAAACATACCGACCCGCAGCCCGCGCAAGTATGCTGAAGCATACTTGATTGAATCGGAGTTGAACTCCGTTGTTTATATAAGCACTTATATGCCTATTATCAATATGATTTTTAAGCTTTCTAAAAATCTAAAGTCAAAGTGCTGGTATTCTTTATATAAATGTGATATACTGTATTTAGATTTTTGTTGCAGCATCGGTAATTGTTTATCTGTTTTTCAATATATAGTTACTTGGGTTACTGTCAATAACCGAACTGCGTTACTATCGTATGCAGGTGTTACTTTTTTAGGAGGATTGAGATGAGCGATGTGCATATACCGTATTTGTGCGGCGGAACGTTTTTCTTTCTGCTCTTGCAGGCAAAATATACAAAGACAACCTCTCCGCAGGATTACATAAGTGGTACAAAAGAAGATATGGCTGACCGTCATATAATGAATAAATTGGTTTACTCAATTACAGGCAAAAACAGTTATTGCATTGACAGTACCTTAAAAAAGGACACCCTTAATAATAAATGTGAAAACGGCTGTGATAAAATGAGTAATCATCTTATCGCAGCCGTTTTTAGTTTCGGTTTAATTTTCCGTCCATGCAGCGTAGAGAGTTATTGAGGAGGTGACCTTGTCGGTTTTTGTGTCCCACGGAATTGTCAGGTTTTCGTCAAGATACCAGCCGGAAAAGGTGTAGCCCTCTCTCGTAGGAGGTTCCGGCTCCTCAATTAAATCTCCGTACATAAGCTTTTGAGACTCTACCGCCGTACCGCCTGTTGTGTTAAAGGTTATTGTAAAGCCCCGGTTTGAAACGGCTATAACAAGAACGATTACCAGGGCGGCACAGAGGGCAATTATGACCTTGTTAAGAGCAGAAAGTGAAATTTTAACGTACTTATAAAGGCCTCTGAGTTGTTTTTGATTGTTGTTTTCGTCCATAATATATAATATTACTTACGAACCAAATACTTACGCATATCTATAGCGCAGGCAATAAGGATAATAAGACCCTTTATTATGTAGAGCATATTTGCGTCTACAGAAAGGAAGTTAAGGCCGGCAAATATAATCTGGAGGAGCAGAACACCTATAACGATACCGCTTATGCGTCCGATACCGCCGACGAAAGATACACCGCCTATAACGCAGGCTGCTATAGCGTCGCACTCGTAGTTAAGGCCTGTGTTTGCGTTTGCGGAAGCGATTCTTGCGCCGTCAAAGAAGCCTGTAATTGCGTACATTATACCTGCAAGGGTAAATACCATAATTATTGTTCTTGTTACGTTTACACCGGATACGTTAGCCGCTTCTTCGTTTGAACCTACGGCGAACATATTCTTTCCGAAAGTTGTTTTGTTCCATATTATCCACATAAGGACTGCAAGAAGAATGGCATAGAGAACATATCTGGGGATTGCAACGCCGCCTACGGAAAAGAGAGTTTTTGTTACGAAATCACGGTAGCCCTGTGTAAGGCCGCTTAAGGTCTGGCCGTTGTTTGTACCCTGCATAAGGTACATAAGGATTATACCGTAGGTTATGAGCTGGGTTGAAAGTGTAACTATAAAGGGGTGGAGTTTAAAATTAGCCACGCTGAAACCGTTTACGAAGCCGATTGCTCCGCCTACAACCATAACCAAAAGCAAAACAAGGATTATCGGGGGTGCGCCTGTCATATTGGGGAACACCTTAAAGACTGTGGTCAGGAGAGACGCCGATATACAGGCTGCAAGACCTACAACACGTCCGGCGGAGATGTCGGTACCCGTAAGAACGATACAGCCGGCAATTCCGAGAGCTATAGGCAGCTTTGCGGCTGTCAGTGAAATTACATTAACTATAGATGAAAGACCTAAGAACTGGGGTCTTTGGATTGCTATGTAGATTATAGCTAAAACAATAATTATATACATAGCATTGTTTAAGAGCAAATCAGCTATTTTTCTTTGTTTGTCCTTTGTTGAAAGAGTTTTGAAGCTTTCAGCCTTTGCTTTTTCTGTTTGATTAGACAATTTCTTCGCCTCCTTACGCATATTTAGCCGCTAACGTCATTATTTCCTCCTGAGTGGCGGTTTTGGCGTCCACCTCTCCGGCAAGCTTTCCTCCCGACATAACGAGTATTCTGTCGCACACGCCCAAAAGCTCGGGCATCTCCGAGGAAACCACAATAACGCTCTTGCCCTCTTTGGCAAGATTTAATATAAGCTGATAAATTTCATATTTTGCACCTACGTCGATACCTCTTGTAGGCTCGTCTAAAAGCAGAACCTCAGGCTCTGTTAAAAGCCAGCGTGCCAAAATAACCTTTTGCTGATTTCCGCCTGAAAGAGAACGCATCTGAGTTCTTTGGCTCGGTGTTTTGGTGTGCATAGAGTCAATACCCCACTGGGTTGCTTCCGTCATTTTCTTTTCGCCTAAGAAAGGGCCGTTTTTATATTTGGACAGACTTGAGATTGTGGTGTTTGCCTGAATGTCCCTTATTGAGAATATACCCGTTGCGCGGCGTTCCTCCGTAAGCATAGCGAATTTGTTCGCAAGGGATTCTTTCGCACTGCGGTTTTTAACCTTATTGCCGTGGAGATAGATTTCGCCCTCTTTACGGGTGGCTACGCCGAAGATGTTTTCCAAAAGCTCTGTTCTGCCGGAGCCGTCAAGACCCGCAACACCCAAAACCTCGCCTTTTTTGGCTGAAAAGGAAACATCGTTGAGTTTAGAATACATAGCCGTCAGGTTTTTAACCTCAAAAATAGGCTCGCCTACAACATTGTCCTTTTCGGGATAGCGGTTTGTAAGCTCTCTTCCTACCATAAGGCGGATAATTTCGTTCATTGTAAGCTCGCTTGCAGGGCGTGTAGCTATCCACTTACCGTCTCTCATTATCGTTACTTCATCTGAGATGCGGAGGATTTCCTCCATCTTATGGGAGATGTAAATTATTCCGCAGCCTCTGTCACGGAGCATATTAATGATTTTGAAAAGGTGTTCAACTTCCTCCTCGGTAAGAGATGAGGTAGGCTCGTCAAAAACGATTACCTTTGAGTTAAATGAAACAGCCTTTGCAATTTCCACCATCTGACGCTGTGAAACGGGCATAGTGCTCATTATACGCTTGGGGTCTACGCTGATTTCCAAATCGTCAAATACCTTTTTGGTAGCGTTGTACATCTTGCTCTCTGAGGTCAGAGGAATGTATTTTGAAATTTTGGGAAAGCGTCCCAGCCACATATTGTCCATTACGTTCCGCTTCAGGGCTTGGTTAAGCTCCTGATGAACCATGGCTACGCCGTTTTCCAGTGCCTCTTTAGAGGTTTTAAAGTCCACCTCATTGCCCTCAAGGTAGATATGGCCTGAGTCTTTGGTATAAACGCCGAAAAGGCACTTCATAAGGGTAGACTTGCCTGCGCCGTTTTCACCCATAAGGGCATGAACCATGCCTGCTTTTACCGTTAAAGAGACATCGTCCAAAGCTTTAACGCCCGGAAAGGCCTTGCTTATGCCTTCCATACGCAGAAGGACGTTAGAATTTTCCATTTGTTCTCGCCTCCTTTAATATTTTTATGTGTTTTGATAATAATAAAAATCGGTTTGCGGTCAAACCCCGGGGTACGGCCGCAGACCGATTATTTGTTAATAAATATATTGAATTATTGGATTTATAAAATCATATAATTACTCTTCGCCTGTATATGTTCCGTAGGGAATATTTACACGCCATGTGCCGACAAGGTTAGCTTCATCGATATCGGCAAATGTGTCAGCGCCTGTCATATAGTTTTCTGAAATAACAGCTATAGCCTCAGCCATACCGTCAGCGTCCTGCTTGATTGTACCTATCATAGTACCTGCCTGGATAGCTGCCTTAGCTGCGTCTGTTGCGTCAACGCCGAATACGGGGATAACCGTACCGGAGCCATCCTCAAGATTGTAGCCTGCGTTCTGAAGAGCTGTAATAGCGCCGATTGCCATTTCATCGTTGTTAGCGATAACAAGCTCAACCATATTTCCGTTAGCTTCGCTGTACTGTGAAAGTATTGTCTGCATATAGTCGTTAGCAGCAGCCGATGACCAAAGACCGCCCTGGTCTACAAGGTACTGGTTGGAGTTGCTTGCGTCATAGAAACTAAGTTCGGGATAGCCTGCTTCTGTTAAAACAGCGTTAGCATCCTCAACACCGTACTGTGTACGTGCGATAGCCTCTGCGTTGCCTTCCTGACCCTTGAACATAACGTAGGAGATTGCTCCGTCGCCGTTAAGGTCAGCAATGTCATAGTTTTCAACAAGGTATTCGCCTATAAGCTGACCCTGCATATGGCCTGCAAGCTCATAGTCTGTTCCTACAAATACGCTGCTTCCGTCATAGCTTGTTACAACCTCTTCGCTGACGGAACGGTTAAAGAATATAACGGGAATATCCTGAGCGCTTGCAAGGTCGATAATGTTTTGAGCTGCATCGTCCGAGCCGCTGTCAACAAGGTTTACAACAAGAACCGAGGTTCCCTGAGCGATAGCCGTTGTAACCTGCTCTGTCTGTGTTGTCTGGCTTGCGTTGCTGTCGTAGTCCTGATAGGAGATGCCTGCTGCGTCGAAAGCTGCGTCAAGAGCTGTTCTGACACTTGAAATATATGTGTCGCTGTAGGTGTAGTAGAAAACAGAAGCAGTACCGTCAATAGCCGCTGTTTCTTCCGCTGACGCATCCTCGCTTGTGTCAGCTTCGCTTGAGCCTGAGCCCGAAGAACCGCCGCAGGCTGCCATACTGAGAGCCATAACTGCCGCAAGAGTAATACTTAACAATTTTTTCATTATGAGTTTCCTCCTTGAAGTATGTAATAGTTTGATAGCGTGACGGGCTTTTGTCTTGCCGCCCTACTTACCCGGGAAGATAAGGGATAAAACTTACAAAAGCCGCATCCTTCTCATAGATTTAAATATACCATAAAGCCCACAAAATGTCAACGGCATAACTGAATTTTTTTTGTTCATTTTATATTTTTTGTGCATTTTATATTTTACATTTTTTATTAAAAAATTTATAGACTGTTTTCTGCCTGTATTCATCACCGGGATACAAAATCGGGGACGGGAAGCCGGGCTGATTTACTGCGTTGGGGAAGTGTTGGGCTTCTATACAGAGGGCGCTTGAATTTCCGTATGTTCTGCCGTCCTTGCCCTTTCTTTCGGAAAGCAGGCCGCAGGTATATAGCTGTGCCCCCTCCATATTTGTTTCAAACTTCATACCTATTCCCGTTTTAGGACAGGTTACGGTTACGGCAGGCTTGCCGTCCTTTTTTAAGACAAAGTTGCAGTCAAGGCCTTTCGGCAGGGCTTTATCCTTAAGCCTGCTGCCCAAAGAAACAGGCTCTCTTAAATCAAGAGGCGTTCCCTCTACGGGGCAAACCTCTCCCGTAGGCATGTTTTCACCGTCGGAGGGTGTGTAAAAATCGGAATTTACCTCTGCGGTGTGACCGAAAATATTGCCCTCCCCTGCCAAATTAAAATATGTGTGGTTTGTAAAATTTACGGGGGTGGGCTTATCAGTTTCGGCAAGATAATCTATTATAAGAGAATTATCCTTTAAAGTATAGGTTACTTTTATATTAAGGTTCCCGGGGAAGCCGCCGTCGCCGTCTTTCGATACAGTCTCAAAAGTTACGCTGTTATTTCCGGTCTCAAAATCCCAAAGCCGCATATACAGCCCTGCACTGCCGCTGTGGTTGCAGTTATTCCCCTCGTTCTTCTCAAGGATATACTCTTTCCCCTCAATGGAAAACCTCGCCCCTCTTATTCTGTTTGCATAAGGCCCTACCACGGCTCCCATACAGCCGTCATTTTCAATATATTCTTCTAAGGTGTCATAGCCCAAAGCCGCATCCGTAAGACCGCCTATCCTGTCGGGTACAAAAATTGACTTAACAGAGGCTCCGTAGGGAATAAACTCCGCCCTAAGACCGCCCTCCTCTATCTCAATTACGGGAACTTCCCTCTCCCCTATTTTCCCAAAGGGTTTTATATTTACCATATAAAAGACTCCTCCTTATGTAATATGTGTCCCCGGAAAAGCCGTAATACCAGTTTGTCGCCTTTTCGGGATTTTCCTTATACTCGTTCCAAAACTTCTTTCTCACAGAGGAAGGTCTCGGAGTCAAAAGCCCCATAACCGCCGTATCAAAAAGGTCTCTGCTTGTTATATCATCGTTTACAAGCCCCTTTTCGGCGGCATAATCCGTTATATCCTCCAAAATCTCATAAAGCTCCCTATGTTCAGAAGCTTCCTCCGTTTCCCTCCAATCGGAAAGCTTAAGAAGCCCCATAAGAGTATTTCTTGCCCAAATTTCATCGTCTTTTTCAATAAGTCCCCTTTCGAGTCCGTAAAAAATAAGCTTGTTTAAAACCTTTTCTATCATAAAAATCCTCTCCTTAAAATTTGTCGGCAATCTGTTTAGAAATTTTTAAATAACCCTTATGCCGCCGTAATTTCTTATATTTACAACCCGACAGCTTCCCTCGCCGAAAACAGCCTCGTATTTCTCTTTAAACCTGTTTACCATATCCAAAGGCACAAAGGCCTGTGCCGTTCCGCCGAAGCCTCCGCCGTGAACCCTGAGTGCCCCTTTTCCCTCAAGAAGCTTTTCGGCAAGCCCCAAAGCAATCATAAGCTCCTGATTTTTAATCTGTCCTGCCGGTATAATATTTTGAAGATACATAGCCGAGGATATTCCCGAAGCCCTTACAAGCTCCAAAAAGCCGTCAAAATTTCCTGCCTTAAGAGCCTGCGTCTCCTCAAGGACACCCCTGTTGTCGCTGAAAAAATGAAACGCTCTTAAAACAGCTCTGTCCCCTGCCCTCTTTCTGAGTTCAGGCAAGGCTCTCAAAAAGGCCTCCTCCTCAACCTCTCTTAAAACAGTCTTTCCGAAATATCCGCTTATTTCTCCCATTTCCACCGTTATAGCCGCATATTCATCTGTTAAATCAGCGTGATCTGCCTTAGAGTCCAAAATACAGAGGGCATACCCCTCCTCCTTAAGGTCAAGCTCCATACTTTTAACCTCAGGAGATTTTGGGTCAATAAAATCTATAGCACAAACTCCCCCTACGGCACTTGCTGTCTGATCCATAAGCCCCGATGGCTTCCCGAAAAACACATTTTCCGCATAGCCGCCTATTTTGGCGGTTTCCACAGCGGAGGCCTTACCCTCAAAAAACATATGGTTTATAATTGTGCCCACCAAAACCTCAAAAGCGGCGGAGGAGCTTAAACCGCTTCCTCCCGGCACGTCGGAAATAACATAAGCGTCAAAGCCCCTGTCTCCAAAATCGCAGCCGAGCCCCTTAAACCCTGCCGCAACCCCTCTTATAAGAGCCTCCGTTGAGTTAAGCTCCTCTTTCTTAGGCTCAAGCTCCGAAAGCTTAATCTGACAAAAGGGTCTCCCCTCTGATTTAAGCCTTACAGCCCCTACTCCGTTCGGCTTAACCGCCGCCAAAATATCAAGGTCAACGCTTGCCGCCAAAACACGGCCGTGCTGATGATCCGTATGGTTTCCACCTATTTCCGTTCTTCCGGGGGCACTGAAAATACTTTCCGCCTCATAGCCGAAAAAGTCCTTAAAGCTCTCAACAAGCCCCAAACACCTTTCCTTGGCCTCTTTAAATTTTTCGCTTCCGTAAAGACAGAAAATCACTCCGTCAGAAGTCCCCTCATTAATTTTTTTCTTTAAATCCGTTTTCTCCATAAAAATCATCCTCCATGCCTTTTCTTTTAATTTTATCAGATTATACACGCTTTGTAAACAAAACTTTTATTTTACCTTTTATTTTAAGGCTTAAAAAAGCCCTGACCTCCTTTTAAGGTCAGAGCCAAAAACAAAAAATATAAGACTATTTTTTAAATTCAGCTACTCTGAAGCAGATCTGAAACCAAAATTATTTTTGGTTTTGAGTTCTGAAAAATAAGAGGTTTATCCCTCAGATTTTTCTTCCTCTGCTTCTGTTTTTCTGTACTCCAAAATATCGCCCGGTTGGCAGTCAAGAACTTCGCAAACCCGTTCGAGTGTTGAAAAACGCACCGCTTTTGCTCTGTTGTTCTTTAAAATAGACATATTAGCCGGAGTAATTCCAACCTGTTTTGAAAGCTCCAACAGACCTATCTTTCTCT
>JAJQFB010000075.1 GCA_021201395.1 Clostridiales bacterium
AGACTAATTTCCACTTTCACCCCCTCGAAGTGGAAATAAACTTTTCACTTCAGGGTTAAATATTTTTTTAATCATTTCCTCAATAAACGGTTGACAGAAAAGGAAAATAATTATATAATAAGGAGGCAAAGCGTTTAGGGCAGGAGTCTGTCTTAATCACTTTGCCACGACATTTTGATATAAACTTTCTTGCGCAGACCGGGGAGATAGCGGTGCCCTGTAACCCACAATCCGCTAAAGTGGGGGGATATGCCTCTTCCCGAGGCAGGCTGGCTGAGGGTCTGCCTTATGTAAGTGGTGTTGACGAATGAGTCTTACACAACAGGACTTTGCGAACCGTGTCAGGTCTTGACGGAAGCAGCACTAAGTAAAGCCCCCTGTGTGTTGTAAGGCAGCTTATTCCGAGCTAACTGCATAAGTAACGCCTTGGGCAGTCTGTCGGAGGAGAGGCGCGCAAGATTTTTAAAAAGGCGGCGACGGTCTTTTATATATTAAATATAAAGACAGGCTGTACCGTCTGTATTTTTGTATTTATATACGGAGTGAGGATATGGAATATACCGCTCTTTACAGGAAGTTAAGACCTAAGGTTTTTTCTGAGGTCTGCGGTCAGGAGCATATTACAAAAACCCTTAAAAACCAGCTTATTTCCCACAGAGTGAGCCACGCTTACCTCTTTTGCGGAACAAGAGGAACAGGTAAAACCTCTACGGCGAAAATTTTTGCAAGAGCCATAAACTGCCAAAATCCAAAGGGCGGAGAACCCTGCGGAGAGTGTGCTATGTGTCTTGCGGCGGCGGAGGACCGCAGCTTTAATATTTTCGAGATAGACGCCGCCAGCAACAACGGCGTCGACAACATAAGGGAATTAAGGGACGAAGTAAACTATCCTCCGGCAGTGGGAGAATATAAGGTATATATTATAGACGAGGTTCATATGCTGTCATTGGCGGCCTTTAACGCTCTTCTTAAAACCCTTGAGGAGCCCCCTGCCCACGTTGTCTTTATTTTGGCGACAACAGACCCTCAAAAGGTTCCCGTTACAATACTTTCAAGATGTCAAAGGTTTGATTTTAAACGAATCGGCGCCGAAACGATTTCAAAAACACTTTCAGGCTATATGAAAACAGAGGGAATTAAAATCACGGATGAGGCCGTAGGCGCCATAAGCGGTGTCTGCGACGGCGCTATGCGTGACGCCCTCAGTATATTAGACAGGTGTATATCGTTTTATTACGGCGAGGAAATTACGAAGGATAAGGTGCTTGAGGTAATAGGCTCGGCAGACAAGGCTCTGTTTTTTGACTTTACCGACGCTCTTTCAAGATTCGACACATTTAAAGCTCTTTCCCTGATTAACCGAATTTTCGAGGACGGCAAGGACTTAAACCGTTTCACCGCTGAGCTTATAGTTCACCTGAGAAACGTTCTTCTTGCAAAACAGCCCGGCGGCTTTAAAACAGCCCCCGACTACTCGGAGGAAAACACGGAAAGACTTATTAAACAGGCGGCAGGTATGGAGACGGAAAGGCTGATTGATTTGATTTCATCTTTTTCGGAGCTTCTTAACAGAATGAAATATTCTGATAACATAAGAATTACGCTTGAAGTATTTACCGTAAAAATAACAAGCCCCCTGTCAGATGATGACAGCAGCCTTGTTTCCCGAATCGAGAGCCTTGAAAGACTGGCGGCGGAAAACATTACCTTTGGTTTTGCCGAAAATATATCTCAAAACACCATTAATAACATTAATAATAGGGAAAAAGTGCAGGAGACTGCTCCTGTTGCGGCTAAACCGGTTAAGGAGAAAGCCCTGCCGGAAGATATAAAAGCAGCAATCGACAATTTCAGTGCTTTAAAAAAAGGCTTTAAGTCCCCTCCCGAATCCGTTTTTATAGAGAAAACAGAGGCCGGTTATTTAAAGGGGGAAAAGCTCTGTTTGGTTTGCCCCTCCCCTGCCCTTTACGACTTTTGGGCGGAACGGCTTGATATTGTAAAAGAAGCCATGCTTGAGGTTTTCGGCAAGGAGTTTGAGGCGGAGCCTATTTTAAAGGAAGATTACGATGCACGGTGTATTGCCCTTTTCGGGCAAAAGGACGTGAAAAAAGACCCGAAGGGCATAAGCGAGCTTGACACCGGCGAATTAAAAAAGAAAATTCATTTTGATAATATAGAAATATATGAATAGTTGGTCAGCGCTAAGTTCGGGCGTGACATCTCCCCTGAAAGGGGAGACCGTGATTAATGTAAGGAGGCTTAAGTTATGGCTAAAGGCGGTTACGGCTACGGCGGTATGGGCGGTATGAATATGAACAACCTTATGAAGCAGGCTCAGAAAATGCAGAAGCAGATGGCTGATATGCAGAAAGGGCTTGAGGAAAAAAAGTTCGAAATTACCTCCGGCGGCGGAGCTGTTAAGATTACAATTTTGGGAAACAAAACCGTTGAAAAAATAGAAATTTCGGAAGATGTTGTAGACCCCGACGATATTGAAATGCTTGAGGATTTAATTCTTACGGCGGTAAATGAAGCAATAAGAACAGTAGATGAGACCACCGCAAGCAGTATGAGTAAAATAACAGGTATGTCGGGTATGCCCGGTTTGTTTTAAGGGCAAAATCAGGTGAGAATATGAATTATTACGGAGATTCCGTCACACGCCTTATAGAAGAGCTTTCACGCCTTCCGGGCATAGGCGGAAAGTCTGCTCAAAGACTTGCCTTTCATATTATAAATATGCCTAAGGAAAACGCCGAAGCTCTTGCCTCGGCAATAACCTCGGCGAAAACAAGCATAGGCTTCTGTCCCGTCTGTTGTAACCTTACGGACGGCGGCGTCTGCAATATTTGCGGCGAACCCTCCCGTGACAACGGTCAGATTATGGTGGTTGAAGACCCCAGGGATATGGCGGCTTATGAAAAAACAAAGGAGTTTAAGGGCAGGTATCATATTTTACACGGTACTATTTCCCCTATTAACGGAATAGGCCCTGAAAAGCTTAAAATAAAAGAGCTTTTGTCAAGAATAAAGGGAGATGTCAGGGAAATAATAATAGCTACGAACCCTACGGTTGAGGGCGAGGCTACCGCTATGTATCTTTCCGGCCTTTTAAAGCCCTTAGGCGTAAAGGTAACAAGAATAGCCAGCGGAATACCCATAGGCGGCGACCTTGAATATGCCGACGACGTTACCCTGTCAAAGGCTCTTGAATACAGGACGGAGATGTGAGATGAAAGTTATAAAACCATATTATGTTATCGAGGAAGATATAGACCCCGAGAAGATTATGAAAACCATTGAGAAAGCCGGCAGAACCTGTTATAAAAGCGAAGCCTCTATTAAAGATGGCTCCGCCGAGAGGTTTATAGCTTCCATTATTAAAAGAGGTCATGAATCTGTTATTGAACACGAAAAGCTCACAGTCCGTTTTATATGCGACAGAGGCGTAAGCCACGAAATAGTCCGTCACAGAGTAGCAAGCTATTCCCAGGAATCTACCCGTTACTGCAACTACAGCCGTGACAAATTCGGCCGGGAGCTTACTTTCATAAAGCCCTGTTTTTGGCAGGAGAATTCCCCCGAATATAAGCTATGGGCGGAAGCAATGGAGCAAACAGAAAAGAAATATTTTGAAATGACAGATTTGGGAGTTACTCCCGAACAGGCCCGTTCAATACTCCCCAATTCTCTTAAAACGGAAATAGTAACGACTATGAATTTCAGAGAATGGCGCCATTTTTTCAGGATGCGCTGCGACAAAGTGGCCCATCCTCAAATAAGAGAGATGGCCCTCCCCCTCCTTTCGGAGCTTAAGGAGAAGCTTCCGACGTTATTTTTCGATTTGGAATTTTAAACGCTGCTTACAAGGAGGGTATATAAATTGAACAAGGTATCAAAGCAAGATGTTAAGATTATGGAATTTCTCCAAAACAACCTGCAAAGCGATTTTTTAGACAAGATTATGTCTAAAATTTCCGCTACTGCAAACGCAGGCATGGTTTGGATTCTTATAGCCTGTATTATGGGTTTATCGGGAAAGTATAAAAATACAAGCAAAATACTTATAAAAGCCCTTCTTATTTCAACCTTTGTCTGCAATGTGGTTTTAAAGCCCTTTGTAGGCAGGATAAGACCCTTTGTCGCTCTTGACTCGGTTGAAAGTAAAATAAAAGAGCCCAAAGACCCCAGTTTCCCCTCGGGTCACACAATGGCAAGCTTCGTTGCGGCAATGGTTATTTTCTGCACGAACCCCATTTTGGGCGTTATAGCTTTCGGTCTGGCGTTTTTTATCGCCATCTCAAGGCTCTATCTTTTGGTTCACTACCCCAGCGACGTTATCATAGCCTCCTGGCTTGGGGCGGTTATAGGTGTTTTCTCGATTTTCAGATTCGGAAAGGACGATTGAGGGCTATGGTTATCGGCTGCTGCATGATAAAAATCCGAACGGAGTGGGTAAACTCTCTTAAGGATAAGCGTATGGAGCTGAGACGGATAGTTGACAGATCGAAAAACAAATTCAATATATCCATTGCGGAGATCGGCTCCAACGATAACCACAGAGTTATTGAACTCGGCTTTGCCTGTGTAACAAACGACAGAGCCCTTGCCGATTCGATTATCGACAATGTCATAAACTTTATAGAAAGAATTACCGACGGCGAAATTATAGAAACCGAAACGGAAATTCTTTAAAACAGGGAGAAATCCTCGAAATTTTATTTTAAAATCTATTTTTTGCTTTACAATTTCCGCAAAAAAATATAATATGTATTAATCATTACCGAACAGCGATTAATCATAAGTCACTGTTTACTAATCACTTTTTAGGAGGAAGTACAAGAAATGAATACAGTTGAAGCTTTAGAGAAAAACAAAGTTAAAATTACCTTTTCGGTAGACGCAGCAGGGTTTGAAGAGGGTATGGCTTATTCCTACAACAAAAATAAAAACAGTCTCCCCCTTCAGGGCTTCAGAAAAGGAAGAGTGCCCAGAAAGATGCTTGAGATTGCCTACGGCAAGGAAGTATTTTACGATGACGCGGTTAATTTTGTTCTTCCCGATGCTTACGAAGCAGCAGTTAAGGAAACAGACACAAAGGTTGTTTCAAGACCCGAAATCGATATAGAAAAAATCGATGATGACGGCGTTGTTTTCACGGCGGAGGTCTTTATTAAGCCTGAGGTTAAAATCGAAAACTACAAGGGTCTTAAGTATGCAGGCGAGGACACAACGGTAACTGAAGAAGAGGTAAAGGCCGTTGTTGATGAGGAAAGAAAAAAGCAGGCCCGTATATTTGAGGTTACAGACAGAAACGCCGAAATGGGCGACACTGTAAATATCGATTTTAAGGGCTATATGGACGATGTTCCCTTTGAGGGCGGCGAAGGCGCAGGCTTTGACCTTGAGCTTGGCTCCCATTCATTTACTGACAACTTTGAAGATCAGCTTGTGGGCGCTTCAATAGGCTCCGAGCTTGTTGTAAACGTTACCTTCCCCGAAAACTACGGCGCTCCCGACCTTGCCGGAAAACCGGCCAAATTCGAGGTTAAGGTAAATTCCATTAAAGCAAAGGAAATCCCCGAGCTTGACGATGAATTTGTTTCCGATACAACGGAATTTGAAACAGTTGACGAATATCTTACCGATGTAAGGGCAAGACTTACTATGAATAAGGTTACGGAAGCTGACAACCGCAAGAGAGAACAGCTTATCGAAGAGGTAGGCGACCTTGCGGAGATAGACGTTCCCGAATGTATGTTTGACAACGAGGTTGACAAGCTTTTTGAGAACTTCTCCAACAGCTTAAGATACAGAGGTATGCCCGTTGAGACCTATCTTCAAATGATTAACCAGACTGAGGACGCCGTAAAGGACAGCTACAGAGCCCAGGCGGAAAAACAGGTCAGAGGCAGACTCGCCCTTGAGAAAATAGCCGAAATAGAAGGCTTTGAAATTACAGAGGAAGAAGTAGGCAAGGAAATCGACAGAATATCAGCCGAAAGTATGATTGAAAAGGATAGGCTTTTACAGATTATGAGTGTTGACGAAAAGGAGTCCTTAAAGGACGACCTTAAGGTTCAGAAGGCTCTTGACCTTGTTTTGAGCGAGGCCAAAGCAGAATAAAAAAATATAAGAGCAAAAGTGTAATAAGTAAAAATATAAGAAAGAAGGATAAATATGAGTTTAGTACCTATGGTTGTAGACCAGACTACAGCAGGCGAAAGATCTTATGACATCTATTCCCGTCTTTTAAAGGACAGAATAGTTATCCTCGGAGAGGAAGTAACAGACGTAAGTGCAAATCTCATCGTGGCGCAGCTTCTCTATCTTGCCGCAGAGGACTCCGAAAAGGATATAAACCTTTATATAAACAGCCCCGGCGGCTCGGTAACGGCAGGTATGGCTATATACGATACAATGCAGTATATTAAGCCGGACGTTTCCACAATCTGCATAGGCCTTGCCGCAAGTATGGGAGCCTTTCTTCTTGCAGGGGGCGCCAAAGGAAAGAGATTTGCCCTGCCCAACTCCGAAATTATGATTCACCAGCCGATGGGCGGAGCCAAGGGGCAGGCTACGGATATTCAGATTCAGGCCGAAAACATTCTGAAAATAAAGAAAAAGATGAATGAAATTTTGGCCGAGAATACCGGAAACGACTATGAACAGGTTGTGGCGGATACCGAGAGAGACAATTATATGTCGGCTGATGAGGCTAAGAAATACGGCCTTATCGATGATGTAATCGTTAAATCAAAGTAAAAACCGTCACTGTAACCCCAAATACTCTAAAAGGAGCAATTATATGGCATCAAAATCAGACGGAAGAATAAGATGTTCTTTCTGCGGTAAAGCGGAGGATCACGTAAGGAGAATGCTTGCAGGCATAGACGCCTATATATGCAACGAGTGTGTAGACCTCTGTTATGATATGATAGAGGACGACTACATTTTCGACAATATGTATGATGTGCCCGAGGATATAAATATAAATATCCCTACTCCCACCGAAATGAAACGTATTTTGGATGAATATGTTATCGGTCAGGAGGAGGCAAAGAAGGCTCTTTCCGTGGCTGTTTACAACCACTATAAAAGAATAGGCTCCATTGAGAGCGATATTGAACTTCAAAAGAGCAATGTTCTCTTTATAGGCCCTACGGGCGTAGGAAAGACTTTCCTTGCCCAGACTTTGGCTAAGCTTCTTAACGTACCCTTTGCCATAGCCGATGCTACCTCTTTAACTGAGGCAGGCTATGTGGGAGAGGACGTTGAAAATATTCTTCTTAAAATAATTCAGGCCGCCGACTATGACATCGAAAAAGCCCAGAGAGGTATTATCTACATTGACGAAATCGACAAAATTGCCAGAAAGTCGGATAACCCCTCTATAACCAGAGATGTCAGCGGCGAGGGCGTTCAGCAGGCTCTCCTTAAAATTTTAGAGGGCACAGTTGCCAGCGTGCCCCCTCAGGGCGGCCGTAAACACCCTCATCAGGAATTTCTGCAAATTGACACCACAAATATACTTTTTATCTGCGGCGGAGCTTTCGCAGGGCTTGAAAAAATAATCGAAAGACGCATAACAAACAAGGTTATAGGCTTCGGTTCCGACAATAAATCGGGAAAGGAGCTGAGAGACGAAAAAATCTTAAGAAATGTTATGCCTCAGGATTTACACAAATTCGGCTTAATTCCCGAGCTTATAGGCAGGCTTCCCGTTGTGGTTGCCCTTGACAGCCTTGACGAGGCCGCTCTTGTGGATATTTTGGTTAAGCCCAAAAACTCAATTACAAAGCAGTATAAATACCTTTTTGAGCTTGACAATGTTATTTTGGAGTTTGAAGAGGAGGCTCTTAAGGCCGTTACTCATAAAGCCATTGAACAGGAAACGGGTGCCAGAGGTTTAAGGGCTATTATAGAAAGCTTTATGACGGACATTATGTACAGTCTGCCCGACGACCATACTATCGAAAGATGTATAATAACAAAGGAAGCTGTGGATAAAACCGCCGAGCCGATTTATGTTCACAATGTAAACAGGAAGCCTTTGCCTGTTAAAAAATCTGCAAGGCGTCCCCAGAGAAAGCATAAACCGGCAGGATAACCTTTTTAAATCATTAAAATATCGGGCGTATAAGGGCATTTCCTTTGTACGCCCTTTTGTAAATCCGTAAGGTGTTGATTATAAAATGAAAATAACATATATAGACCACAGCGGCTTCCTTGTTGAGCTTGAGAGCTGCTGTCTGCTGTTTGACTATTGGAAAGGTGAAATTCCCCCTATAAATAAAAAACTGTTTGTCTTTGCCTCCCACTCTCACAGCGACCACTATAACCCGGAAATTTTCAGCTTGAGAGAGGGTTTTGACGTAACCTATATACTTTCAAGCGATATAAAACGCAGAGGTAAGGATATAATATCCCTTAAACCCGGCGAAAAAGCAGATGCGGGCGAAATTAAGGCTGAAGCCCTTAACTCAACGGACTGCGGCGCAGCTTTTATGGTTTCCTGCGGAGAAAAGAACATTTTCCACGCAGGAGATTTAAACCTGTGGCTGTGGAAAGGCGAAACTAAGGCCTACAACAATAATATAAAGGCTCTTTTTGAGAAGTACATCTCCCCTCTTCAGGGGCGGAGCTTTGATGCGGGCTTTATTCCCCTTGACCCCCGTCAGGAGGAATATTACTGTCTCGGTATGGACAGATTTTTGGAAATTGCAAATTTTAAGGCGGTTTTCCCTATGCACTTTTGGGGCAGATATGACCTGATAGACAAATATAAAGAGGAAAGGCCGAAAAATGCGGATAGAATAATAAAAATAACCCACAGAGGATTTTTTACGGAGGTATAACTATGAATTTTAAAATGATACACGAAAACTACAATATTACAGACATTGATAAAACCCTTGATTTCTATAAAAAAGCTCTCAGCTTAACCGAAAAGCGGAGAAATACGGCTGCCGACGGCTCCTATGTTATTATTTTCGTGGGAAACGATAAGGCGGATTTTGAGCTTGAGCTGACGTGGCTTAGAGACCACCCTCAAAAATACAACTTAGGCGAATGTGAATTTCACTTGGCATTCAGAACCGATGACTATGAAGCCGCCCACAAGCTCCATAAGGAAATGGGCTGTATCTGCTATGAAAATCCCTCTATGGGAATTTACTTCATAACCGACCCTGACGGCTACTGGCTTGAAATCGTCCCTACCTGAAGCTAAATATATATGGTTAAGGTTTTAAAAACGGAACAGGGAGAAATTCCCTATGTTCTCACAAGGAAAAGAGTTAAAAACATAAATTTCAGACTCAAGGCCGACGGAATACTCTATATTTCCGCAAACAGAGGGGTTTCCGAAAAATATATAAGGGAGCTTATCTCCCAAAACAGCAGTCATTTTATTGAAACGGCAAAGAAGATAGCCGAAAATCGGGAGGCAAAAACCCAAAGGGAGGCCGAGGGCGGATTTTACTTTTTAGGCAGAAAATATGACATAGAAGCCGTTCCCTCCGAAGAAAATTACTGTATTCTTAAGGACAGACTGTATGTATACACAAGCAGCGAAAAAAATATTGATTTTCTGATTAATAAATTTCTTCAAGAGGAGATTAAAAAAATCTATTCGGAGACTGTGGATAAAATTTACAGCCTTGTAAAGGCCGATAATACCCCCTACCCCGCTAAAATAAGCGTTAAAAAAATGACGAGCCGCTGGGGAAGCTGTTCCCCCCTTAAGGGAAATATATCTCTTAACAGCGAGCTTATAAAATATCCCATAGGCTGTCTTGAATATGTTGTTCTCCACGAATTTACACATTTTCACCACAAGGGTCACAACAGAGATTTTTATGCCTATGTGGAAAAATATATGAAAAATTACAGGGACTATGTAAATATACTGAAAAAACCCTATTATGAGGTGTCTGATTGATATGAAAAAAAAGGTTGTTGTAGGTATGTCGGGAGGAGTTGACTCCTCTGTCTGCGCCTATCTTTTAAAGGAACAGGGCTATGACGTAACGGGAGTAACTATGCAGATTTGGCAGGACGAAGCCCATGATGTTATAGAGGACAGGGGCGGCTGCTGCGGCTTATCCGCCGTTGAGGACGCAAGAGCCGTGGCCTTTCGCTTGGGAATCCCCTATTACGTTATGAATTTTAAGGAGGATTTCAAAAAATACGTCATTGACTATTTTACAGCCGAATACCTAAAGGGCAGAACCCCCAACCCCTGTATAGCCTGCAACCACTATGTCAAGTGGGAAGCTCTTCTGAACAGGGCTTTGTCAATCGGCGCCGACTATATAGCCACGGGACATTATGCGAAAGTCGTAAAGCACCCGGAAACAGGCCGCTATACCCTTAAGCTTGCCAACACAGACACAAAAGACCAGACCTATGCCCTCTACAATTTAACACAGTTCCAGCTTTCCCATACACTTATGCCCGTGGGGGAATATGACAAAAAGGACATAAGGGAAATTGCCGAGGAAATAGGTCTTTCAGTGGCTCACAAGCCCGACAGTCAGGATATTTGCTTTGTACCCGACGGAGACTACGGCAAATTTATACAGGAAAACACGGAAGTCTTGATCCCTGAGGGAAATTTTGTAGACACTGAGGGAAATATATTAGGCAGACACAAGGGCATTACAAATTACACAATAGGCCAGAGAAAGGGCTTCGGCCTTTCCTTTAAAACAAGAATGTTTGTTTTGGAAATAAGACCTGAAACAAACGAGGTTGTTTTGGGAGAATCAGACAGACTCTTTAGGAACACTGTTACCGTTGATAATTTTAATTTTATGGCAGTAGAGAACATAACCTCCCCCTTAAGAGCTGAGGGCAAGCTCCGCTATTCTCAAAAGGCCTCCCCCTGCACTCTCTATAACAAAAACGGCATTATAACCGCCGAATTTGACAGCCCCCAAAGAGCCCCTACCCCCGGTCAGGCCGCTGTTTTTTACTCAGAGAGCTATGTTTTGGGGGGCGGAACAATTACGGAATAAGCTCATAGAATAAATTAGGGAAACGATGATTAATTAGCTCATCGCATCTTCACCCCTGCCGCTCAGGGGTTCTGTCTCCCCTGTTGTCAACAAAAAACGTCTTGCATACATGACCTTTTTCACAGACCGTTTTAAGCTTTCGAAGATAATAGGAAAGACGGTTATAATACACAAAAATCCCGATGACTTTAAAACACAGTCCTCAGGGGACGCCGGGGAAAAGATAGCCTGCGGAGTTATAAAACCGATTGAATAAATCTGCACATTTTAAGGGGACTGTAAAAATTTCAACAGTCCCTCTTATATTTTAACATTTAAACAGCGGCCTTTCTCAGTCCTCGAGAGTTTTTTGGAGATTATCCGCCACCTTTTGAAGCTTGTCCTTTTCAGCCCCTTCAGGCAATTTTTCCAATATTTCCAATATGTCATCTAAAACAAAGAGGATAAATCCGTTAAACTGCTTGACAGTCATTCCCATAGCCCTCACCTCCTTGATTTTATAATTTCTTTGCCTTTTTCAATAGTCCTCCGGTCTGTCGGCTCTTATGCCGAAGCTGTAGAGTATGGCTTCAACAATTCTCTCAGCGGCATAGCCGTCGCCGAATGGGTTTTTGCTCCTTGCCATAGACTCGTAAACCTCTTTGTTGTTGAGAATAAGCTCCGCCTGCTTATAGATTTCCTCGGCGTTATTGCCTCCCAGCCTAAGTGTTCCGGCCTCAAGCCCCTCGGGCCTCTCCGTTACATTTCTTAAAACAAGAACGGGCTTGTGCATAGAGGGCGCCTCCTCCTGTATTCCTCCCGAATCGGTCATTATGAAGCAGGAAAGATTCATAAGGTTGTGCATATCCTTCATATCCACAGGGTCGGTTAAAAGAATCCTCGGATGGCCGCCCAAAACCCTGTAGGCCACCTCTCTTACAGCCGGGTTAAAATGAACCGCATATATAACAAAAACATCGGGATTGTTCTCAACAAGCTTAAGAGTGGCCTTGCATATGTTTTCAAGAGGTTCCCCTAAATTTTCCCGTCTGTGAGCTGTCATTGTAATTACTCTGTACTTGTCAAAATCAATATCGTTAAGACAGTCTCTCGTAAATTTGTAATTTTCCTCTATTGTGGTTCTTATGCAGTCTATAGCCGTGTTTCCCGTTATGAAAATTCCCTCGGGGTCAATATGCTCCAAAAGAAGGTGTTCCTTAGCCAAAGGCGTAGGTGCAAAGTGGAGGTCGGCTAAATCTCCCATTAAAACTCTGTTCATCTCCTCGGGATAGGGCTGTGTTTTGTCGTAGGTTCTTAAGCCCGCTTCAACGTGGCCTAACTTTATGCCGCTGTAAAAGGCCGCCAAAGCCCCGGCAAAGGTTGTTGTTGTGTCTCCGTGAACCAAAACAAGGTCGGGCTTTGCCTCTTTCATAACGTTCTCAAGGCCTATTAAAGCCCTTGTTGTAATATCCGTTAAGGTCTGCCTTTCTTTCATTATGTTAAGGTCGTAGTCGGGAGTAATTTTAAAAATATCCAAAACCTGATCCAGCATTTCTCTGTGCTGAGCCGTAACACAGACAAGAGGCTCTATATTTTCATTCTTTTCCATAGCCTTTATAAGCGGCGCCATCTTTGTTGCCTCAGGTCTTGTTCCGAAAATACTCATAACTTTTATTTTTTTCATTATAATCTCCATTCCGCCGCACACGCCGGCACAAATAGTGATGAAAG
>JAJQFB010000059.1 GCA_021201395.1 Clostridiales bacterium
ACTTTCATCACTATTTGTGCCGGCGTGTGCGGCGGAATGGAGATTATAATGAATATATTGGTTTGCGGAGGAGCCGGCTATATAGGCAGCCATACGGTTTATGAGCTTATAGAACAGGGACACAGTGCGGTTGTGGCGGACAATCTTTTTAAGGGTCACAGAGCCGCCGTACACAAAAAAGCTAAATTTTACGAGGGCGACTTAAGGGACGCCGATTTTCTTGACAGAGTTTTTTCCGAAAACAAAATTGACGCCGTTATTGACTTTGCGGCTTTTTCTCTTGTGGGAGAAAGCTGTTCGGAGCCTTTAAAGTATTTTGACAACAATGTCTACGGAACAGTCAGGCTTCTTGAGGCTATGGTTAGGGCGGGGGTAAATAAAATCGTGTTTTCCTCTACCGCAGCAACCTACGGCGAGCCTGAGAACATTCCCATTTTGGAAAGTGACAGAACACTGCCCACAAACCCCTACGGGGAGACAAAGCTTACGGTTGAAAAGGTTTTGAAGTGGAGCGACGCCGCCTACGGCATTAAATATGCGGCCTTGCGTTATTTTAATGCGGCAGGGGCTCATATAAGCGGCGAAATAGGGGAGGATCACTCTCCCGAATCTCACCTTATACCTATTATTATACAGGCAGCTTTGGGTCAGAGGGAGCATATAGCCGTTTTCGGCGATGATTACCCTACCCCGGACGGAACCTGTATAAGGGACTATATTCACGTTACAGACCTTGCAGACGCCCATATAAAGGCCATAGAAAAGCTTTTTAAAGACGAAACAAGCGGTATTTACAATTTAGGCAACGGAAAAGGCTTCAGCGTTAAAGAGGTTATAGAGGAAACAAGACGGGTAACAGAAAGAGAAATAAAGGCCGTTATAGAGGGCAGACGCCCCGGCGACCCCTCCACCCTTATAGCCTCAAGCGAAAAAGCTGTGAAAGAGCTTGGCTGGAAACCGAGATTCAACACTCTTACACAGATTATAGAAAGTGCGTGGAAGTGGCACAAGACCCACCCTAAGGGCTATAACGACAAATAAACCATAATTAATCCATAAAAAGAAAGGCTCGCAGATGGAGTCTTTCTTTTTTGGTATAGCTTCCGTATATGCGAAGATGCCGGCTAAACAGGCATCTCCAAAGCAGTTATAATGTAAAGAAAGTTTTAAACTTGTAAGCGGTTGTTAAATGTTTATTCATAGGCGGAAAATTCAACTGCGGAGTCGAGAACCCTTGCGAGAATAAGGGCTGCGTCTGCGGCGGTTATGTTTTCGTCGCCGTCTACGTTTGCCACATAGTCTGAAACTATCCAAGAGGGATTAACGGCTTCATTGTTCAGTATGTATGAAATAAGGCAGGCTGTGTCGTTGGCTGTTATTTTGCCGTTGTTGTCAACATCGCCCCTCATACCCTCGGGAGCCTCCGTGGTCGTTTCCGTAGGCGTTTCCGTGGTTGATTCTGTTGTGCTGTCATCGTCATCGCCGCTTCCGCCGCTGCTTGCGGAGCTTGCATAGGTGGCGGTCAGGTTGCTTGCGTTGCCCAAATATTTCTGCGAGCTGCTGTAGGGGTCCTGAGTAAATAAGAGCCAAATTGTGTGGCTTTCAAGTATGCCATCAAGGTTATAAAGGTCTATTTCGTTATTGCCCGTTGTTATAACCTGATGGGCTATTTCCGTTCCGTCTACGCTGTCTACGGTTATTGTTAAATATATGTTGCTGTCTCTTACAGAGGCCATATTGAGAATAAGAGACTTAAGGCCGTTAAAGCTGAAATCTTCAACCGCATAGCCTACGATTACGCCCTCTCTGTTGTAGAGATAGCCTACCTCCGTTCCGTCATTTGCAAGTTTGGGAGCGGAGCCGCCGTCGCTTGCATAGAAGTTTGTAACATCGGAAGCATAGTAAACAGTATCTCCCTCAACTATGCTTGAGCCGAAGCTCTTTATTGTGTAGGTTGAATTTTTTGCCGCATAGAACGTAAGCAGATTTTCATCGCTGTTAAGGGTGCTGTCTGCAACCTCGCCTATTGCGTTGTAAACAACCGCCCGGCCGGCGTATTTTGTCCTTATGCTTAAATTTCCCGATTCTGTTGTATGGATTACCGCCTCTGTTGGAATGTTGTTTTCCCATGTAAGATCTACCGTTGCGCCCAGTCTTGTCTTAAAGCCCGTAAAGGAACCCGATTCCCAGTTTGAGGGAAGAGCCGGAAGAAGATTTATGGTTCCGTCGTGGCTCTGCATAAGCATCTCTATTATGCCTGCTGTTGCACCGTAGTTTCCGTCTATCTGGAAGTTGGGGCGCTGATCGAAAAGGTTGGGAGAGGTTCTTGTGGTTAAAAGCTGTTCAAGCATAGAGCTTGCGGAGTCGCCGTCAAGGGCTCTTGCGTTTAAGCTTATTCTCCAGGCAAGACCCCAGCCCTGTCCGCTGCCTGTGCTTCTTGCGGAAACGGATTTCTGGAAAGCCTTGAAAATAGCCTGTTCCTCTGCGTTGTCGCTGTAGGCGCTAAGGTGCGTTCCGGGGAACATTTCCCAAAGGTGTGAACAGTGTCTGTGGGTTGTAGTGTTGCTTGCGGAGTGGTTATATACCGTTGAGGACTCAGACGTAAAGGGGTTTGTAACCGTCCACTTAATCTTTGAGGTGTCTGTTGTTTCTGAGATGTCAAAGGAAACATCGCCTCTTGCCCATTCCTTAATAAGACCCAAAGAATCTATAAGGTTGGGTGCGACTTTTCCCTCTTCATTTCCTAAATATGCGGAGGGCATCTGTTCGTTTATGGCCGCTATAAGGTCTGCGTTTTCGCTTGTCTTTCCCAAGATTGACGAAGCTTCAACCACCATATCGTAAAGGTTTCTTATAAGCTGTGTGTCCATAGCCGCTCCGGGCTGAACACCGCCCTGTTCCGGCGAGCAGGAAGCCGCCGTAACAAGATAGCCTGTTTCGGGGTCAATAACAAGGAACTGCGTGAAGAATTTAGCCGCACCTACCATATAGGGATAAACCTCCGCAAGATAGTCCTCGTCTTTGTTATACTGATAATACTGCCATGCGTGGTCGAGAAGCCATGCACCGCCTGTAGGCCAGAGGCCTGCGGTTGCGTTGTCTATGGGCTGGGTACCTCTCCAAAGGTCAAAGTTGTGGTGGGTTACCCATGGGTTGCCGGGTTCGTAGCTGTCGTCCCCTCTGTCATTGTATATGCCGTACTGGTTAGCCGCCGTTATGCTTCCGCTTTCCGCAAGCTCGTCAAATGTGTCTATAAGGGGCTTTTCGCTTGCTCCTATGTTAAGGGGCTGAGCCGCCCAGTAATTCATTTCCGTATTTATGTTTATTGTATATTTGCCTTTCCAAGAGGCTGAAAGTGCGGCGTTCCACTTACCCGTAAGGTTTAGGGGCTGACTTTCGGGAATGTCAATCTCTCCCTCGCCGCCTGCTTCTCTGCCCTCTCTTGAGCCGCTTATAATAAGATATTTGCCGTAGTTAAATTCAAGTGCGGCAAGCTGATTGTCGCCGTAGGAATAGGTCGAATAAACTCCGTTTGAATTGGCGGTTGAAAGCTTTGAGCCTGCTCCCGTTAAAAAGCCGCTTTCTCCGTTTATGTCAACTCTTACTCTTTCCTCTGTAGGCGTATTGCTGTAGTCAACGCCGTTTATATTGTCAAGGCTTATGTCAGTTAAGTCGAACTGAGAGGAAAAGTCCTCAAGGTGTCTTGCCTTTATGGTTTCATAGGTTTTGCTTTTTATATTTGCCTCGTATGTGTCGCAGTCCGCCCCCTGTTTTGAGTTGTCAAGGGTTAAATAGTCAACATAGTTTGTCGCCCCTACAACATAAACCGTGGTGCTTGTTCCGCCCGCAACGCTTACCGTTGTGTTGTCGGATGAAACAGAGAAGCTTCCGTCACCGTCAAGAATCATTCTCGCTTCAAACTGAACAGCGTTTACGGTTCCCGGGTCGTTGTTGTCCTTGCTGCTGTCTGTTACGGCGGCTTTAACCTTAACCTCGTTGCCGCTTACCTTTTCAAAGCTGTAATAGCCCGCTTTGCTGTTGTGGTAGGTGTGAAGCTCCGCCGAAAAGCTTAAGCTGCTGTCCGATTCAATGTGGGTTACTACGGTTTGGTCGGGATAGCTTGCGAAGCTTTCTCTCTTAAAGTGGGAGCCGTTATAGTCATATTCAACCGTAACGATACCCGTTGTCATATCCAGACTCTTTACGTAGTTTTCGGCCTCCGATGAGCTGTGGCCGAAGTCAAGGTAAACCTCAACAAAGGACTTATAGGCTCTCTGTGAAGAGGGTTCCCCTAAGAACGCATATTCAACAAGAGATTCCATTGTCCACCTGTCCTGAACGGCGTCCGCTGTGGCTGAGTTGTCTATGTTTAAGGCTCTGTTTGCTATACTTTCGGAGGCGTATTCGCTGAAATTCGCCTGAAAGTCCTCATCGCCTACGGTTACATCGGCGGCGCCTATTTCCGCCGGATTTCCGTCCTCATCGGCTCCTCTGTAATATTTCCAGCCGTCCTCTATGCTTCCGCTTGTCTTATAGGCCGTGGAAATTGTGGCGGCTGCGTATGCGGCCGCTAATGTTGTAAGGGTGTTTCCGTTTTCGTCAACAAGGGTTCCGTAGGGGGGCCGTCCCAGACTGTGTCCTCGTTAATCTGTATAACTTCCTTATCAATGCCCCCGGCTACCATATCGGCCATTCTGCCGTTGCCTATGGGGTAGAAGTGGGTCCATACATATTCGGAATATTCCCAGCCGTTGTAGGCCGTCCCTGCACTGTCATAGGGGTTCTGAGCGTTTACGTCCGTTTTTGCGGCGTTGGGGTTTACCTCGGCGGCATTTGAATAAATTCCGGCTTCCGCAAGGACGCTCTCTATTGTGTTGTTTGTCCACATTACCGTTTCCGGGTCGAAACCCGTGTTTTCATCGTCATCTGCCATATCGGCCTCCTCTGAAATTTCCGTTGTAACTGCTCCGCCGCTTAAGGCTTCGTCCTCGGAAAGATTTTCCTCCGAAATCTCTTCCGTAATTTTTTCTGCTGAAGTTTCAGCCGGAGCTTCCTCGTCCTCGGCCATAAGTGTTATGCCGCCTGAAAGGCTTGAAGCCAAAGCAGCGGCTAAAACACAAGCACATAATCGTTTAAGCATTTTTTCTCCTCCTTGTAAACATAGTAAAAAGCTGTAGTTCCTTAAAATTTATATTTTAATTATAAAGCTCAGACAGCAAAAATAAAAGACCCAGATGGACTCATTTTTTACCGCCCCAGATTTTTTTGACAGATTCTTTTACCTGTTTAAAAGCCTTAAAAAGGAAAATTTTTAATCTAAAATTAGTTTTGCTCTAATGATTTAAGATATTTTATACTATATAATCAATACCGTAACAAAAATTAAGCAGACTTTAAGTATAAGAAAATAAAAAATAAAACAAACAGGAGGTATGACATATGAAGAATCATAAAAAAACGGCGGCTCTTATAGGGCTTACGCTTTGTTTGGCGCTTATAGGCGGCTTTTCAATAGGCTGTTCAGGCTCATCGAGTTCAGGAGGAGCCGACGGAGATATTGTTTTGGCTGACGGAGCTTCCGAAGTTCCCTCAGGGGTCAGCGTTGACGGAGATGTAATAACCGTTTCATCCGCAGGCTCCTATACTGTTACGGGAAGCCTTTCAGACGGAAGCATAGTTATAAACTCAGCCGGAGACGTTGAGCTTGTTCTCTCGGGGGTCAGCATAAACAGTGCGGATTCGCCTGCAATTTACAGCTTACAGGGAGATTTAACCCTTACTCTTGAGGAGGGTACGGAAAACACGGTTTCCGATGAGGGAACCTATACGGAAATTGACGCCGACGGAGAACCTGACGCGGCAATATACTGCAAGGACAATCTTGTTATTTCCGGCAGCGGCACCCTTAACATAACGGCAAATTATGCCGAAGCCGTAACAGGCAAGGACGATGTCGCAATAGAGGACGGAATTATAAACATAACCTCTGTCGGCGGCGGCATAAAGGGAAAGGACAGCTTAACCGTAGAGGGAGGAACCTTTAACCTTACAACAACAGGCAACGGTCTCTATTCTTCAAAGGGCAATGTTGTTATAAACGACGGCGATATTACAATAGTTTCGGAGGGCAAGGCCATAAAGGGGGAAACCGACATAGAGTTAAACGGCGGAACCTATAACATAACCTCTACAGACGACGCAATCCACAGCAACGCAGCAGTAACCGTAAACGCAGGAACCTACACAATCAACACAGAGGACGACGGTGTTCACGCGGAAACAGACCTTGTTGTAAATGACTGCGATATGGTTATAGAGACCTGTTATGAGGGTCTTGAGGGTCAGACAATTACGGTAAACGGCGGAAACATAGACCTTGACGCTTCAGACGACGGCTTAAACGCAGCCGGAGAGGGAACAAGCTCCGACGGCGGTGCCCACGGCGGAATGGGCGGCGGCGCACCGGATATGAACGGCGAAGCACCGGATTCAGGCTCAGGCGAAAGTGCGGATCAAACGGCGGACGCAGTTCCGGCGGCATTTAATAACGATATAGAAACAAATATAATTACAACCGCTGATTTTGAGGGTGGCGAAGCACCCGATATGCCTGAGGGCGAGGCTCCCGATATGAACGGAGGAACACCTCCCGATATGTCTCAGGGGGACAACGCACCCGAGAGCGGCGACGGCTCGGCTTCTGATTTTACAGAGGGAGAATCAACAGGACGCGGCGGCCACGGCGGAATGGGCGGCGGCATGATGGATTATGACGAGAACAGCTCCATAACCGTAAACGGCGGCTGTCTGATTGTAAGAGCAAGCGGCGACGGCATAGACTCAAACGGCGACATAAATATAAACGGCGGTACGGTTATAGTTTACGGACCCGAAAGCGGCGGTGACGGAGCCCTTGACTGCGGCGGTTCAATAAATTATAACGGCGGCCTGCTTCTTGCCATAGGCTCAAGCGGTATGGCGGAATCTCCCGACAGCGACGGCTCGGAATGTTACTCATTTATATATAACGGCGACTCAATAGAGGCCGATACACTTATAACAATAACGGACGGCGAAAGCGGAGAGGTGCTTATAAGCACAACAACACCTAAGAGAATTTCCTCAATAGTTTTCGGAAGTGAAAGTCTTTCGGACGGCTCCTCTGTTGAAATTTATACAGGCGGAACCCTTTCGGGAGCAGAGGAAAAGGGAGTATATTCCACAGGCGGAACCCTTTCGGAGGGCAGCCTTGTTGAAACAATAACTCTTTCCGGAAAAACCACAAGCTCAGGCTCATCCTCTTTCGGAGGAATGGGCGGAGGAATGGGCGGCGGCAGAG
Source organism: Clostridiales bacterium (assembly GCA_021201395.1). Taxonomy (GTDB): domain Bacteria; phylum Bacillota; class Clostridia; order Lachnospirales; family CAG-274; genus JAJQCI01. Next base: position 7,340 of record JAJQFB010000059.1, read on the forward strand.
GTCAAGGCGGCGGCAGACCCGGCGAAGCTTCAGGGGAAAGCTCTGAAAGCTCAGAACAGCAGCCCGGCGGCGATATGGACGATATGGGCGGCGGCCCCGGCGGACAAGGCGGCGGCAGAGGCGGTCAGGGAGGCCAAGCCCCCGGCGGCAAACAATTCGGAAGCGAACAGGCAGAATAAAGCCTTAAGGAAGCGATGATTAATTCGCCGAAGCAGATTAGATTCAGAAGTTTTGCTACACAAAACCGGCTTCAAGCGTGAAAGGGTTTTGTCATTAATCTTGAGATGTAAAAACCCTTTCACGCCGCCCGATTTCTTTCGGGTTCTCTGTTGATTTTTTCGAGGGCAAGAAAGTCGCTTGAGGGCGTAGCCGGAGCCTACGTTGAAAGCGGCTGACGCAGCACTCGGAAAAAGCAAAACCTAAGATGCGATGAGCTAATTAATCAGCAATTCCTTAATGAAAAATAAAGAAGTGTAAAATTAAAGAGCAACGGGAAAAGCCCCTGCCGGAAAAAGAGAGACTATAAATCCTCGGCAAGGGCTTTTTATGTGTAATTAAAGCTTAAAAGTATAAGAAGGCGGCAGGGTGATTGACAAATATTTAACAGGATTTGCCGTTTTTGTTTTTGTATCGAGGACAGTTGTCTTTAACAAGCCTACAATCTATGGCAAAATTGCATATAAAAATTTTAAAAGCATGTTTTTCTTTGTTAAAACTACTATAATTTAGCTGCTTTTATAAAAACCCATTGTTTTTTTGAGAAAAATATGATAAAATAATATTGCTTTTAAAATTGGGTTATTATAAGATATTATAAGCTCTCCCTGCTTATAAGCAGCAATTCCCCCAAATTAAGGAAATTACGGGTTAATAACCGATTTAAATAAGAAAATAAGGAGGTTTATTTATGAGCAGCGACCAAAATTATCTCCGCAGGATGCTCCTCCCGCAGGCCCTTGCGGATATTTTAAAAAGCGGAAATTCAAATATAATAATTCCCGAAAGCAAGGAACAGCTTTTTGATATGGCTCTCGGAGGAAAAGACAGAGATACCTTTGAATGTAATTATGACGTAAACGGCGAAACTATCTGCGAAGCAACTGTTACAAAGTGCAAAAACGGTATTGTTGTAAACTTCCCCGATTTTACTATGAGAAGAAGAGACCCCAACAGTATGATTATTGCCGACGACCTTCCTACCGACAAGCCCACTCACTATGAACGTTTCGGAAAGAGCTTTGACGATACGAGAACGGATACTTTTGAGTGGTTTAAAAAGCAGAAGGATATAATTGTTCTTCCCTTTTATTCGGGAAACCATGAAATGGATTTGGGCTATCCCTCTCTTGCTATTGTTCCCTTAAACGCTGCGTTTTTTGCGGCTATGATTGCGGATTTGCAGTGTTTTATTTCGGCTGAGGATATACCCAATTTCTTCAAGCCCAAGGCGATTATATATGTGGCACCTCCTTTCCGCCACACTCACTATGACGGAAAGCAGGTTGTAGTTCACAACCGTCTCTATGATATGCACGAAATATTCTCCTATAACCTTTACCCCGGCCCCTCGGCTAAAAAAGGCGTTTATTCAGCTCTTTTGAACATAGGCGAACAGGAGGGCTGGGTAACGCTTCACGCTTCTACCGTAACGGTTATAACGCCCTATGAGCTTTCCCTTGCGATTATGCACGAGGCGGCTTCCGGCGGCGGAAAGTCGGAAATGACTGAACCTATCCACAGAGACGTAGACGGAAGTGTGCTTCTTGGCACCAATATTATAACAGGTGACGCTATCCATATTACTATTTCCGACTCCTGTGAGCTTTGCCCCATAACGGACGATATGGCTATGGCACATCCAAAGCTCCAGACGGAATCAGGCAGGCTTGCGGTTGTTGATGCTGAAAATGGCTGGTTTTTGAGAGTAAACCACATCGACCACTACGGAACGGAGCCCGAAACGGAAGAAGCTACAATTCACCCCAAAGAGCCTTTAATCTTCCTTAATATGCAGGCCGTACCCAACTCAACCTGTCTTATTTGGGAGCATATAGAGGATTCACCCGGCGCTCCCTGTTCAAACCCGAGAATAATTATGCCCAGAAAAATAAAGAAGAATATATTAAGCGGCGCAGCGGAGATAGACGTAAGAAGCTTCGGTATTCGTACTCCTCCCACCACAGCCGAAAACCCCAATTACGGCATAATAGGTCTTTTCCATGTTCTTCCCCCTGCTCTTGCTTGGGTTTGGCGGCTTGTAGCCCCCAGAGGCTTTGCAAACCCGTCTATTATTGACCAGTCGGCAGGTATGAAGAGCGAGGGTGTAGGCTCCTACTGGCCCTTTGCCGTAGGAAAGAAAGTAGACCAGGCCAATCTTCTTTTAAAGCAGATTTTAGACACACCCGAAACACGGTATGTCCTTATTCCCAACCAGTTCTTAGGGGCTTATAAGATAGGCTTTGCGGGAGAATGGTGTACAAGGGAATATCTTGCAAGGAGAGGGGGAGCTAAGTTCAGAAGAGAACAGCTCTCTGAGTCAAGATGTCCTATTTTGGGATACTCCCTCAACAACGTAAAGATAGACGGCTATCAGCTTCCAAAGGGTCTCCTTCAGGTAAATTATCAGCAGGAGGTAGGAAACGAAGCCTACGATATAGGTGCAAAAATCCTTACCGATTTCTTCAAGGAAGAGCTTAATCAGTATATGACCCGTGACCTTATGCCTTTGGGCAAACAGATTATAGAGGCCTGCTTAAATGATGCTTCCGTTGAAGAATATTACAGACTTATACCCAATCTTTAACCGTATTAAACAGTATTTAACAGCATAACGGACAAATAAAAAAAGGGGCTGCCTCAAAACAGATAAGATAAACTGTTTTGAGGCAGTTCCTTTTTATTGTATTTATTATTGCAGTCTGCCCTGCCAATCGGCGTCCGTGGGGTAGCACAAACCGAGGGAGATGTCAAGGGCTTCGCAAGTCCTCCGGACCCTTGACATCTCCCTCGGTTTGTGCTGTTTAGAAGGTTTTGCGTTTGCCGCAGGGCAAACACCTCTTTTAACAATAGTATAACCTCGGCTCCGAAGCTTTTTCGTCTTTCACTTGTTAAGCCGTGTATAAACTATATAATTTTGTTTCAGTCTTTTTTAATATTTTTCTGCACTTTCCTTGTGTACGGGGTAGTCTATGCCTAAATTTGCTTTGCATATAAGGTTAAACTGGCCGCAGTCGTCGCTGCAATAGAATATATGCTTTCCCTCTGTTTCATTGCCTGTCATATTGTTTTCCCTTAAGCAGTCTTTCATTTTATGGGCGGTTTCAACAGCCGGGTCTACTATTTTAACGCTTTCCCCCATAAACTCTCCTATTGTTTTTTTAAGCATGGGGTAGTGAGTACAGCCCAAAATAAGGGAATCTATGTTTTTTTCTTTAAGCTCTGTCAAATATGTTTTAACTGTCAGTTTGGCAATGTCGTTTTCCGTAAAGCCCTCCTCCGCAAGAGAAACGAAAAGTGGGCAGGGCTTTTGAAAAACCCGTATGCCGGGGCGTGCCGCTTTAAGGCGTTTTTCATAGGCACCGCTTGCTATGGTGGCGGAGGTTCCTATTATGCCCACTCTGTTTGTTTTTGTTATTTCAAGACAGCTTTCGACCCCCGGCCCCACAACCTCTATTATGGGAATGTCAAATTCCGCCCGGAGCTCGTGGTAGCTGTTGGAGCTTACCGTGTTGCAGGCTATTACAACGGCTTTGACATTTTTTGAAATCAAAAATCTCATAATCTGCCGTGAAAATTCCGTTACGGTTTCCTTTGATTTTGTTCCGTAGGGGACACGGGCCGTGTCGCCGAAATAGATTGTGTCCTCGTTGGGTATAGCCTTTATAACCTGCTTTGCAACCGTAAGCCCTCCTACTCCGGAGTCAAAGATACCTATAGGTCTTGTATCCATAATTATCTTTCCTCCCCGGGCAGAGCCGTTTCTATAAGCCTGTCGATAAGCTCCGCTGTGTCTATGCCTATTGCTTTAAAAAGCATAGGATACATACTTATGGGGGTAAAGCCCGGAATAGTGTTTATTTCATTAAAAATAATATCTCCGTTGTCCCTTACGAAAAAGTCTGCTCTGGATAAGCCCCGGCAGTCAAGAGCCTTGTAAATCTTCGCGGCGTATTTCCTTATTTTCTCTGAGGTTTTTTCAGGTAAATCCGCCGGAATAACCGTCTGTGATTCCGAATTGTTGTATTTTGCGTCATAGGAATAAAATTCGTCCGCCGCAAGAACTTCCCCTACGCAGCTTACCTGTATATCACAATTCCCCAAAACGGCTGTCTCAAACTCTCTGCCGGAAATACATTCCTCTATAATTATTGTTAAATCGTTTTCAGCCGCCAAAAGTATGCCCTTTTCGGCCTCTTCTCTGTTATGGGCTTTTGTAACCCCTACGGAAGAGCCTGCCCTTGAGGGCTTTATAAAACAGGGATAGTCCAGCTTTTTTTCCACCCTGTTAAGTATATTTTCCATATTCTCAAGCTCGTATCTGTGTGTAACAATATACTTTGCCTGGGGAATGTTTACCTTTTCGGCTATTATCTTTGTGTAGGATTTATCCATCGAAACGGCGGAGGCCAAAACACCGCAGCCCACATAGGGTATATTCGCCATTTCAAAAAGCCCCTGAATAGTGCCGTCCTCGCCGCCTTTGCCGTGGAGTACGGGGAAAATAACGTCAACGGGTATATTTTTAATTTTGTCGCCTACAATTCTGAAAAGACCCTTGTGTTCCGTGCTGGGGCTTAAGATACAGGTTGCGGCGTAGCTTTCCCAGTTTCCGCTTACAATATTGTCTATGGAGCCGTCATACAGCTTCCATTCACCGTTTTTGGTTATATAAATCGGAATACATCTGTATTTGTTCTCCGACATATTTCTCATAATAAAAGTGGCCGAAATTTTTGAGATTTCGTGTTCGGAGCTTTTCCCTCCGAAAATAACGGCTACAACCTTTTTACTCATTATAATCTCCATTCCGCCGCACACGCCGGCACAAATAGTGATGAAAGTGCT
>JAJQFB010000065.1 GCA_021201395.1 Clostridiales bacterium
CGCAGCAGCACTTTCATCACTATTTGTGCCGGCGTGTGCGGCGGAATGGAGATTAAAATGAAAATTGTACTTGCATATTCGGGAGGCCTTGACACTTCCGTTATAATACCCTGGCTTAAAGAAAACTATGATAATCCCGAGATTATCGCCTGCTGTGTTGACGTAGGCCAGGGCAGCGAAACCGACGGCCTTGAGGAAAAGGCTCTGGGGCAGGGGGCTTCAAAGCTTTACATACTTGACGTAAGAGACGAATTTATAAGAGAATATATCTATCCTATGGTTAAAAGCGGTGCAGTTTACGAGGACAAATATCTTTTGGGAACCTCTATCGCCCGTCCCCTTATTGCCAAAAAGTTAGTTGAGGTTGCTCTTAAGGAAAAGGCCGATGCTATCTGTCACGGTGCAACGGGAAAGGGCAACGACCAGATTCGTTTTGAGCTTACGATAAAGGCGCTTGCTCCCGAAATTAAGGTTATCGCCCCCTGGAGAACCTGGGACATTACCTCAAGAGATGAGGAGCTTAAATACCTTGCGGACAGAGGGCTTCCCGTTCCTATGACTAAGGAGCAGAGCTATTCAAGAGACCGTAACCTTTGGCACATAAGCCACGAGGGTCTCGACCTTGAGGATCCGGCTAACGAGCCGAATTTTAAAAAGCTTTTAACCTTAGGTGTAAGCCCCGAGGAGGCTCCCGATGAGCCTTCATATGTTGAAATAGGCTTTGAAAAGGGCGTTCCCGTTACTCTTGACGGAAAAGAGGTTACGCCTATAGAGCTTATGGACAGGCTGAACGAATTAGGGGGCAAAAACGGCGTGGGTATCTGCGACCTTGTTGAAAACAGATGCGTTGGTATGAAGTCAAGGGGCGTTTATGAAACCCCCGGCGGCTCTATTCTCTATGCAGCCCACAGGGATTTGGAATATCTCTGCCTTGACAAGCAGACCACAGCCTTTAAAGAAATTATAAGAACAAAGTATACGGAGCTTCTCTACTCCGGCGAGTGGTTTACACCTCTCAGAGAGGCTTTGCAGGCCTTTGTGGATAAAACACAGGAAACCGTTACGGGTACGGCAAGACTTAAGCTTTACAAGGGCAATATAATCTCGGCCGGGGTTAAATCCCCCAACAGCCTCTATAATGCAGAACTTGCAAGCTTTACAACGGGCGAGCTTTATTCCCATAAGGACGCAGAGGGCTTTATAAATCTGTTCGGTCTGCCCCTTAAGGTTAGGGCTATGATGGGGCTTAACAAGCAGTATCTTAAGTGATAAGGGGAGGCTTGGCGGCGTAAATTTCGGAGCCGGCTATTGTGAAAAAGGGGAAGATGGCTTTGATAATCACTTTTGACATATTAATTTTTGCGGTTTCAGCTTTTTATGCAAAGAGAAAAAGGGAAGAAACGGAACAGTTAAAATAATCGTTATTATTAATTCAGTAAATAGGGGTGTCTTTCGGCGCCCCTTTCTTTGAAAGGAGAAACAGAGAAATATATGAAAAAGCTTTCAAACGGACGGCTTTCCGCCGAGGCGGACAGCTTCACCGACCATTTTCATTCTTCAATATCCTTTGACAGCAGAATGTACAAAGAGGACATAACAGGGAGCATTGCCCACGCAAGAATGTTGGGGCGGCAGGGAATAATTCCTCTGAGGGATTCTGTTACAATAATTTCCGCTCTTGAGGATATTCTTAAGGACATAGATTCGGGCAGGATGACCTTTGACGAAAAGGCGGAGGACATTCATATGAATGTGGAGACAATTCTCACCGAGAGGATCGGTGATACAGGCAAAAAGCTCCACACAGGCAGGAGCCGCAACGACCAGGTGGCTCTTGATATAAGAATGTACCTTAAAAATCAGGTTAAGGACATAAGGGAGCTTATTTACAGGCTTCTTGAAGTGATAAACAATATAGCAAGGGAGCATACGGAAACCATTATGCCGGGCTTTACTCATTTGCAGAACGCACAACCCGTCACCTTTGCCCACCACATTTTAAGCTATTTTGAGATGTTTTCAAGGGATTCGGACAGACTTTCCGACTGTTATAAGAGAATAAATGTTATGCCCTTAGGCTCAGGGGCTTTGGCGGCTACCACCTACAATTTAGACAGAGAGGCAGTTTGCAAGGAATTGGGCTTCGACAGCGTGACCAAAAACAGTATGGACGGCGTTTCCGACAGGGACTTTGTCTGCGAGGTTCTTTTCTGTTTATCACTTGTTATGATGCACCTGAGCCGCTTCTGTGAGGAGCTTGTTCTCTGGAGCTCTCAGCAGTTTAAGTTCATAGAAATTTCAGACGCTTACGCAACGGGCAGCTCCATTATGCCCCAGAAGAAAAACCCCGATATGGCGGAGCTTATAAGGGGAAAAACAGGCAGGGTCTACGGTGAGCTTATTGCCCTTTTGACTACCCTTAAGGGTCTGCCCCTTGCCTATAATAAGGATATGCAGGAGGACAAGGAGGGGGTCTTTGACGCTGTTGACACTGTTAAGATGTGTCTGCCTGTGTTTACGAATATGATTGATACAATGACTGTCAACAAGGAAAATATGCTTGCCTCCGCAAGGCTTGGCTTTATGAACGCCACAGACGGAGCGGACTGGCTTGCTAAACACGGGGTGCCTTTCAGAGACGCCCACAGCATAATGGGTGAAATCGTTATGTACTGCATAGAAAAGGGCAAAAACCTCGAGGAATTAAGCCCTGAAGAATACAGGCAGTTCAGCCCTGTTTTTGTAGAGAGCATTTACGACGACATAGACCTTAAAAGCTGTGTAAACAGAAGAACGGTAAAGGGCGGCCCCTCTAAGGAATATATAGACAGGCTTATAGCGGAAAATGATGAGCTTTTAAAGGGGGAGCGGTTTTTATGAAAATCGTTGAAAAAGGTATTGTTGTAAAAAACGAAAGAATAGCCGAGGGAATTTACGACCTGAGAATTAAGCTTCCTAAAATCGCTTCTCTTGCCTGTTGCGGTCAGTTTGCAGAGGTCTATCCCGACAACGGAGTAAATCTCCTTGCCCGTCCTATAAGCATATGTGAAACCCGCGGAGATATAATAAGGCTTGTTTTTCAGGTTGCGGGTAAGGGTACAAAAATTTTCTCAGGGCTTAAAGAGGGAGATACTGTCAGGGTTTTAGGCCCCTGCGGAAACGGCTATCCCCTTGTTAAGGCCGAGAAATATATTCTTGCCGGAGGAGGTATAGGTGTTCCGCCCCTTTTGGAAACGGCAAAAAAGCTTAAAGCTATGGGAGAGGTTGAAGTTTTTTTGGGCTTCAGAAGCGGAAGCTTTCTTGTTGAGGACTTTGAGGCTCTGGGGGTAAATGTGAATATAGCCACAGACGACGGCTCAGTGGGCTTTAAGGGGAATGTTGTGGGGTTTATGGAAAGTCTTGATGCCAAGGGGGATGTTATTTACTCCTGCGGACCTAAAATAATGCTTAAATATTTAGCGAAATTCGGAGAGGGCAGGGGGATAACAACCTACGTTTCAATGGAAGAGAGAATGGCCTGCGGAACAGGAGCCTGTGTGGGCTGTGCAATTAAAATAAAGAGCGGGGACGGCTATGAAAACAAAAAGGTCTGCAAGGACGGGCCCGTATTTGATTCAAGGGAGGTAATTTGGGAATGATTGACACAAGAGTTAAAATTGCCGGAATTGAATTTAAAAACCCCGTTACAACAGCATCGGGAACCTTCGGCAGCGGACGGGAGTTCAGCGATTTTGTGGATCTAAACAGACTGGGAGCCGTAACCGTAAAGGGAGTTGCGGCGAAGCCTTGGCAGGGAAACGACGCCCCCAGAATAGCCGAGGTTTACGGAGGAATGTTAAACTCCGTGGGGCTTCAAAACCCGGGTGTTGAATATTTCATAAGGGAGGATATTCCCTTTTTGAGACAGTTTGACACCAAAATAATAGTAAATGTCTGCGGCCATACCTTAGACGAATATACAGAATGTGTAAGAATGTTGAGAGAGGCGGACGTGGATATGCTGGAGCTTAATATTTCCTGCCCCAATGTAAAAGAGGGGGGAATGGCTTTCGGAACGGACTGCAAAATGATTGAAAAGGTTGTTTCTGAGGTCAAAAAAGCTGCCAAACAGCCCCTTATTGTCAAAATGACCCCTAACGTAACGGACATAACGGAAACCTCTAAGGCCGCCGAAGCCGCCGGGGCGGACGCTCTTTCAATGATAAACACCTTAACGGGTATGAAAATAGATATATACAAGAGGAAGCCTGTTTTGGCAAACAAAATAGGTGGAGTGAGCGGCCCGGCGGTTAAGCCCGTAGCCGTAAGAATGGTTTGGCAGAGCGCAAAGGCCGTTAAAATCCCCATTATAGGTATGGGCGGAATAATGAGTGCCGAGGACGCAATAGAATTTATAATGGCAGGGGCGGCGATGGTTTCCGCAGGAACGGCCAACTTCATAAACCCCACGGCAACAACGGACATAATATCGGGAATAGAAGAATTTATGGAAAAGGGCGGCATAAAGGACTTAAGCGAAATAAGAGGAATTGTATAAAAAACTGTCAGGCTTCCTGTTAAAAGAGGCCTGACAGCTTTTTTCTTATTTTTGTTCGGCTTTTTTGATTTTCTTAAAATATTCCCTGACGGTTTTTTCATAGCCGTTGTCAGTGGGTTCATAGTAGAACCTGTTTTTCAACTCGTCGGGGAGGTATTGCTGTTCTACGTAGTGGTTTTCGTAGTCGTGGGCATATTTGTAGCCTATGCCGTTTCCCAGCTCCGTATGACCGCTGTAGTGGGCGTCTTTTAAATAGGGGGGAATTGTGGCGATTTTGATATTCGCAACATCTTCGGCGGCTCTTTCAACGGCAAGGTAGGAAGCGTTTGACTTGGGAGCCGAGGCCACATAACAGACCGCCTCGCTTAATATAATCCTGCCCTCGGGCATACCTATAAAGTCAACGGCCTGAGCCGCAGCAACAGCTACCGTCAATGCCTGAGGGTCGGCCATACCTACGTCCTCTGCGGCGCAGATTACAACACGTCTGGCTATAAACTTAGGGTCCTCTCCTGCCGCTAACATTCTCGCAAGATAATAAACGGCGGCCTGAGGGTCAGAGCCTCTCATACTCTTTATAAAGGCGGATATTGTGTCGTAGTGGTTGTCGCCTGATTTGTCATAGTTTAAGGCTCTTTTCTGTATGCACTGCTGTGCTGTTTCAAGGTCTATGACGATTTTGCCCTCTTTATTCGCCCCTGTTGTCAAAACTCCCAGTTCAAGGGCGTTAAGGGCGATTCTTGCGTCGCCGTCCGCCATATCCGCCAAAAAGTCAAGGGCTTCCTCGGTTATTTCCGCCTTATACATACCGAGGCCTTTTTCTTTGTTGGAAACGGCTCTTTTTAAAATAAGCTTTATGTTATTGTTCGTAAGTCTTTTAAGGCTGAAAATTATGCTTCTCGAAAGCAGAGCCCTGTTTACCTCAAAATAGGGGTTTTCCGTTGTGGCGCCTATTAAAACCACAACGCCGTCCTCTACATAGGGCAGGAGTGTGTCCTGCTGGGTTTTGTTGAAGCGGTGAATCTCGTCTATGAAGAGAATAGTCTTTTTGCCGTCAAAGCCCAAATTTTTCTTTGCCTCGTCTACAACTGACTTTATGTCCTTTATGCCTGAGGTTGTGGCGTTAAGCTGTTTGAAATGGCTTCTTGTTTTGTTGGCTATAATTTTGACAAGGGTGGTTTTGCCCGTGCCGGGAGGGCCGTAAAAAATTACGGAGGTCAGCTTGTCGGCGGTAATCGCCCTGTAGAGAAGCTTGTCCTTTCCTACGATTTCCTCCTGCCCCACAAATTCGTCAAGGTCTGAGGGGCGGAGCCTTGCCGCTAAAGGCGAGTCTTTTTTTATATTTATTTCAGCCTGAAAGTCAAATAAATCCATATATTTATCTCCTTAAAATAACATTTACCCTGTCCTCAATTTTCATTTCTGCCGGGCTTACAAAACAGTCATAGGCCAAAATTTTAACCCCCTTTTCATAAGCTTCAATAAGCCCCTCGGAAAACGCCCTGTCGTTTTCAAAATTCGGCATAAAATATTTAACATTCTTCATCTGTACAACAAAAAACACACAGGCGGTATAGCCCTCGGAAACAGCTTTTATAAGCTCTTTTAGGTGTTTCAGACCCCTTTCCGTAGGTGCATCGGGAAAGGACACAACCCCCTCATTTTCAAGAGTTACTCCCTTTACTTCAATAAAGCCTTTTTCCTCTCCTTTCTCGAAGTAAAAGTCGAACCGTGAGCCGCCGTAGGTAAATTCCGGCTTTATAAGGTCGGGCTTTAAAATGCCGCCCTCTTTAAGCCACTCGGAAACGGCTTTGTTGGGCGCCTGTGAATCCATATTTACAAGCTTTCCGCCTTTGTTTACGGTTATGAGATCGAAGCGTGTTTTTCTGTTTGGGCTTTTGCAGTCCTGCAAATAGACCTCGATCCCCGGAATAAGCAGCTCCCGGCAGCGTCCCGTGTTTTTGACGTGTACTCTTTCTTTCCTGCCCTCAATCAAAACCTCGGCTATAAATCTGTTGGGTCTGTTCAGAAATATGCCTTTTATAATATTTTCGTAAGTCATAGTTTGATTATAACATATAACCCCGAAAAAATCCTGCACTATTTTATTTTTTCTGTTTATTTTTCGGGCTTTCGGGAAATTGTATAAAATCGGATAAATGTCTGTTGACACAAGGGAGAGGGTATATGCTGTAATTTATTTGCGGTTTACTTGTAAATCAATATGGTTTTGGCTTGAAAAAGCCCCGAATTTCATCTGTTAAGCTTATTATACAAGGAAAAATATGAAGAGATTTACTGCATTTATTCCGGCTTTCAGTGTTCGGTGGGACGCCGAGACGAAAACCGTAATTCTTTCAACATCATCGGAAGCGGAGCCTGAAAAGGAAGCCGAGACCGTAAGCGATGAGGATATACCTGCCGAGGATACAGAAAAGGCTGAAGCCGCCGCAGACGATGTTGTAAAAATATATTCCCCTGCCTGTCTTTTTCTTGAATATGTTATGTACCACTTCAAATTTAGTGAGGGTTATGAAAACTCCGGGGATATTACGGCGGCGAAATCTGCTTCGGTGAATTAATCATCGCTTCCTTAACGATTTTATAACACTTTTTAATATTAGATTAATATTTGGTTTGTCCTTTACGCTTGAAATAAACAGCGTTTTACGTTATAATTTTATTATAAAGAATAACACTTTCGTAAATTTAATGATTGGAGGTTTGATTATTATGAAAAAGATGTTAGCTTTAACTATAGCCTTTATTATGAGCCTGTCCTGCGTTTCTGTTTATGCTTCGTCAAGCAACAGTGTGAATAAAACAAGGGTAGTTCGTGACAAGGCGGAAATAACGGACGTATATTTAAAGATTGTGCCGAGAGACGAAGTCGCAACGGGAGACACAATAGTCCTTACCTATACAAATGCCGACGTATTGAGCATACCCTCTTTCGGAAGCTTACAGGGCAATGGAAATTCCTGGAGTTCTTTGCAGTCTCAGCTTTACTCTGACGGAGCCAAAACGGTTTTAACCTCTCTCTGGTCAAAAATCGGCGACACCTATATACCTTGGAATATGAAAAAGGTAATGACCTCTGAGGTTGAGGTGGAACTTTTCCCCATTCCCTCGGAATACTGTGATACCAACGCCTTCGGTTCAAAGCCCTATTACTATATTCCTCTCTATATAACGGCTTCCGCCGACGACGGAACCCAATATATAACCGTAACGGTTGACCCTAACGAATCCTCTGTGAGCTCGGGAACATATACCCTTGCCACGATGCCCTTAGAGGGAACCTCAACAACATCTTCCTCCTCAAGTTCTTCATCTTCCTCGGAAACCAAAACGGAAACGGAAACGGAAGAGGAGGAAACAGAGGAGACCACCGAAGCCGCGGCAGATACTTCCTCGGAAGAAACAAGAGAAATAAGCGTTCAAATAGGAAACAGCGAAGTGACGGTTGACGGAGAGACCTATACGATGGACGCTTCTCCCTATATTCAGACCGAAACAAGCTCAACCCTTGTTCCTTTGAGGTTTGTGGCCGTTGCTCTTTTGGGTGGAAACGCCGAAGAAGCCGATGAAAGCGGCCTTATAAACTGGGACGCCGAAACAAAGACCGCCTCTGTTTACGTAAACGGCAGTACGGTTGAATTTACCGCCGGCAGCAGTCAAATTACAATAGACGGAGAAACCTCAGAAATAACAAACGGCGTCAGGGCGGAAATAACCGACGGCAGAATGTATATTCCTTTCAGAGCCTTAGGTGAAGCCCTCGGCGCAGAGGTAAGCTGGGACGCCGAAACAAAAACAGCCGTATATACAATAGGCTGAGGAGCGGCAGTCTATGGAAACAATGACGGATTATCAATTAAAAGTAATTTTACAGTTGATTACAGACAAGCTTAGAAGCTGTAAGTCTGTTGAGGACTATAAAAAAGCTATTGAAGAAATTGAAGAAATGAAAAACAGCAAATAAAATTATTTTATACGGTATAGGGTCTTATATTGACCTTATACCGTTTTATATTACTGCATAAAAATATATTTGTAAAAATTCACTGTAAAAATTGATTCAAAGTTATAAAAAAGTCTTGACATTATACAGCTTTGTGTGGTATTATTTTATAGACGCGAAATCGTCTTTTTTATGCTGCAAGCTTTTCGGCCTGCAAGCTTAAAATCCAAATAAACTTAAAAGGCAGGTGAGGGTTTTGAGAACGAGAATTACCTTAGCGTGTACTGAATGTAAACAGCGTAATTACAATACGATGAAAGACAAAAGAGTACATCCTGAAAGAATGGAAACTAAGAAATATTGCAAATTCTGCAATAAACACACGGCTCACAGAGAAACCAAATAAAGGGCTTCTCTCGGGAATGTACCTTTTTAAATGAAAGGGGTATCATATTAAAATGGAAGAAAAAAACACCAAAAACACAGCATCAACCAAAAAAGGCTCTGTCGGAAAGTTTGTAAACAGACACGTAGGCGAATATAAAAAAATAATTTGGCCCTCAAGACAGGAGCTTATTAAGCAGACAATTACGGTAATCTGCCTTTCGGTTATAGTTGCCCTTATTATTTGGGGATATGATAAAGTCTTTGAATATCTCTATCAGGCGCTTATAACCTTAGTAAAGGGAAACTAAACTATACGGGGTGAGAATATGGCTGAAATACAGGAGCCTAAGTGGTATGTAATTCATACCTATTCGGGCTATGAAAACAAGGTTATGGGAGACATCGAAAAAACAGTTAAAAACAGAGGTATTCAGGATTTAATCTGTGAACTCCACATACCCGAAGAGGAATATACGGAAATTAAAAGCGACGGAACAAAAAAGACGGGCTTAAGGAAAAAATATCCCTGTTATGTATTTGTTAAGATGATTTTAACCGACGATACCTGGTATCTTGTCAGGAATACAAGAGGCGTTACAAGCTTTGTGGGAACGGACTACTCAAAGCCCCAGCCCCTGACAGAGGCGGAGGTTAGGTTTAACGGCTTAGAGAAAGCCAAGGTTATATCTTTCGACCACAGAGTGGGCAACTCCGTTCTTGTAAACGACGGCCCCTTTAAGGATTCTACGGGTATTATAAAGGAAATCAACCTTAATAAGAAAATTGTTGTCGTTAAAGTTTTCATATTCGGAAGAGAAACCCCCGTTGAGCTTGACTTCAGCCAAGTCAGCAGCATTTAAGATTTAAGCCCGAGTAAAGGTTTTGCAGGGCAATTAATTTTTAAAGTAAACATTATTAAAAGAGAGCTTGTAAGGTTTTTAGGCTTTACAGACTCTCCCGGTGGGAGGGAAAATCCCGCAATTACCACATTTATTAGGAGGTGCCGTTATGGCAAAGAAAATTCAAGGTTATGTAAAATTACAGATTCCCGCAGGCAAGGCAACCCCGGCTCCCCCGGTCGGCCCGGCTTTAGGCCAGCAGGGTGTAAACATTATGGGCTTCTGCAAGGAGTTCAATGAAAGAACAAAAAAGGACGCAGGTCTTATTATTCCCGTTGTTATAACGGTTTTCCAGGACAAGTCCTTTACTTTCATAACAAAAACACCCCCGGCAGCCGTTCTTCTCAAGAAAGCAGCCAACATACAGTCAGGCTCAGGCAAGCCCAACAAGGAAAAGGTTGCTACGGTTTCTTACGAGGACGTTAAGAAGATTGCCGAAACAAAGATGCCCGATTTAACGGCGGCAAGCTTAGAAGCAGCCGTAAGTATGATTAAGGGTACCGCAAGAAGTATGGGAATCGTTGTTAAAGACTGATCCTATAGCTTTAAAAATAATATAACAAAACCCGTTAAAACAGTGGGAGGGTATCTTCCCGATAATACCACATAAGGAGGAACTTAATTTGAAACGAGGCAAAAAATATCAGGAAAGCGCAAAGCTTATCGAAAAGGCGAGGCTTTATGACCCTACAGAGGCTGTAGAGCTTGTTAAAAAGACAGCATCCGCAAAATTCGATGAAACAATAGAAGCGCATATTCGTTTAGGTGTAGACTCAAGGCACGCAGACCAGCAGGTCCGCGGGGCTGTTGTACTTCCAAATGGTACCGGCAAGAAAATCCGTGTATTAGTTATAGCTAAGGGCGACAAGGCAAATGAAGCAGAAGCGGCAGGAGCCGACTTCGTAGGCGCAGAGGATATGATCGCTAAGATTCAGGGCGAAAACTGGTTCGATTTCGACGTTATTGTTGCAACGCCGAATATGATGGGTCAGTTGGGTCGTTTGGGTCGTGTTTTAGGCCCCAAGGGTCTTATGCCCAATCCCAAAGCAGGAACGGTAACTATGGATATAGCAAACGCAGTCAAGGAAATTAAAGCAGGTAAGATTGAATACCGTCTTGACAAAACAAATATTATCCACGTTCCCGTGGGAAAGGCTTCATTTGAATCCGACAAGCTTCTCGAAAACTTCAATACCCTTATGAATGCAGTTATAAAGGCAAGACCCGCCGCAGCCAAAGGCCAGTATTTAAGAAGCGTTGTCATTTCGGCAACTATGGGTCCCGGCGTAAAGGTAAACCAAGCAAAAATCGGCACAACAGCGGCAAACTGATAATAAAATTTATAACCATATCAAAAAGACCGTCTCAAAGTGCGGCCTTTTTAATTTGTGCAACCGAAAAAAATAAACCATCTGATATACAGGCGGACTCTGGTAGATTTATTCAAAATTCTATAAATGAGCAAAAATAAAAAGTTGTACAAAAATAGACATCAACTTCGAATAATTGTATAATGTAATTATCACCAAACATTAACAAAACAGGAGTTGATGTCCATATGACTAATATACACCATTAGCTGACGTTAGATAAAGATACTTTTAAAAACACGATAAATTCAAGGTTTTTTAGACAGCAGACAAGCAGGTATTGTACTAAAAATAATATATTAAGCGGTATGCGTTTCTTATTTACCCATATAGGTATAACAGAAACGCTATTTTTATTATTGTCAATGTTATAATAAGGTGCAAATATTTGGACATCTGAAAGAAATCTCTAAACTCATTAAAATTTAAAGATGATTTTAGAGATTTCCTTTATAAGCCCCGTATATACTAACACAGTTAAGCGAGGCTTATTTTAGTGCCCAAAATTTATTTTATGATTACAAGTTGGTTTTTGATACAGGCTGTTTGCAGTAATGTTTTTGCCTGCATTGCTGTAAACAAGAGCCGAGGTTGCTTCTGTGCCGAAGTGGGTTTTGCTTTTTCTCCTTTTTTACACTTCGGCACAGGGTGCAGCTTTTATGTTGGAGGTGATGCGGCTATGGAAGAAGATGTTTTTGACATTAATAATTTGATTTCCGAAGCTGTTGAGGAAATGCTGCAAGATGCCGATTTGGAGGGCAAGGTTAAAATTCTTATTAACCTTATAGATTTTCGCTACAACTTTTCGGGAGAGATTGTTGATGATATAAGCGAATTTTATTTTAACGCAACACAAAGGAGAGATTACGAACCTGTTCCTTTAGGTGATGAGGAGAAAGATTTTGTATACAAATATGTGAAATATTTTCCGGATGTTAATGCGGCTAAGCGGCTTATTAATGGGCTTTGCAATGAACATTTTAAGGACAGCACCCTAAAAAAGGCTTCTGAGGATATTGAACGGCTGGAACGGGAAAACCGGCAGAAAATCAAAGAAGCCGAAACTATGCTTTTTGAGAACCTTGTTTTTGACGATGACAAGCCGCCTGAAGAAAAGGT
>JAJQFB010000104.1 GCA_021201395.1 Clostridiales bacterium
TGGACAGAGAGGACACGATTGTCAGATATGATATTTTGTTTTATGCCTTTGTACCATCACTTGCAGGAAAAGTAAAGCTGATTATAAATGTTGAAGCACAAAATGATTTTGCACCAAAATATCCATTGCTGAAACGTGCTGTCTATTACTGTTCAAGACTTATTTCCGACCAGTATAACAAAGAGTTTTCAAATTCTGAGTACGGAAAAATAAAAAAGGTTGTGAGCATATGGATATGCTGTGATCCGCCAAAGAATAAACAGAACACAATAACAAGGTTTTCGCTGAAAGAACAAAATATAATAGGCGAAGCAAGGTATAATTTCAAAGATTATGACCTTTTGGATATTGTTATGGTTTGTCTCGGTCAGCGTGGTTCTGAAAACTACAAAAACTGTCTGAAACTTGTTGAGGTAATAACATCGTCAGACCTTTCCGCACAAGAAAGACTGAATATAATGAAAAACGATTTTAATATCAAGATAACGAAGAATATCGAGGAAGAGGTGACAACTATGTGTAATGTAAGTTATGGTATTGCAAGAAGAGAAAGAAATGAAGGCAGAGTAGAAGGCAGGGAGGAAACTCTTGTAGGAACACTTAAGAAATTAATGAAAAATTTGGGAATTGATATAGACCAAGCTATGAAACTGGTTGAAATTCCCGAAAGCGACTATTCTAAATATCGCAGACTTATTAATGGATAATTTTTGAAAATAAATAGCAAAAAATTCAAAACGAAAAGGGGATAAAAAATACGAGAATTGATATATTTCTATCCCTTTTTATGATATTTTGTTGGTTTTTGGAATTTATGAAAATCTTCTACAGCAACAGCATAGCCTTCTACTTTAGCCCTGCCAAATGGTCAAGCGATACAGAATAAAATTTGGCGAATTTTGCCGCCACGCTTAAGGACAGATCTACCAAATTATTTTCATACCTTGATATAAGACCTTTGGTTATGCCGAGCTTTTCCTCAACATCAGATAGCGAAAGACCTCGACTTTCTCTTAATTTCTTAATGTTAGAACCGAATTTCGTCATATTACCTCCGCAACTTTATTACAGCCTAAATTTCATCTTCCACAATGTCCGCAAGGTGGCAAGGTGACAGCTGTCCCAAAGTGCATTTTAATGCCAACTCGGCAGCAAAACTGAAATCAACCGATATATCGGAAATAAATGCAGACTGTTTGGCTTGTCCTGTTTTAATTTCTATACACCTAATACCATAGGATATATAATTCCCAATGTCGGAATTAGACAAATTTTGCTTAACGGGTATGTACAGATACATCAGCTGTGGCCTCCTCTAAAAACAAATAAAGTTCCTCAATGTCTTTAAAAACAATCGCTTTCATAAGTTTCAGCAAGTCATGGCAATTCGGGCTTGATTTTCCGCATTCAATCTTAGAAATCCATTCTCTTGAAACCCCGATTTCCTCACTGATTTCTTCCTGCGTAAAGTCCCTTGATTTTCTCAACTTTCGGATAGCCTTTCCGAAATTCTTTCTATTTTCTTTTGATAATAAATTTTTCATCTTTACATATCTCCTTTATTTTTATTCGACAGTTTTGTCGTAATATAAAGAATATATGTATTTTTGTGTAAAGTCTATGAATGATACGTTCACAATTTTAAAATTTATCCAAAATCACACTAATTATTTTTGTTTACCCATGATGCAATATGGCAATTTTGAACTGTTTAATATCTAAAATGGCTGTGAAACGCAAAACTTTGTTAATATAACATAAAAAATAGGATAGAAGCAAGGATTACATAACCTTACATACTATCCTACTTTTCAAAATATCTTGAATTGCTGTTTTGCAAAAAATTCGTTTCCGCAATAAACAAATGACATCTTTGATTTCTGCATATTTATCAGGCTTAGGATTAGAAAATTGTTTGCTGTAACAGTAGTATGTGCTGCGAGGAATGTCGGCAATGGCAATGAGCAAATTCGCCTTATGTTCATGCTTCAGTTCCCACCTTGCTGTTACTCTATCACCTTGAGGAATTTCAAACCTTCTTGCAGCTTCTTTGCAGCTTAGCCGCGCTTTTTATATTGTTTCTGCTGCCATAATTTTAAATTTCGATGTGTATCGTTTGTTTGTTTTTCTTTTTGACATAAAATGCCCCTTTCATCAGACTTCTTTTCGGTATATTTCTATTATACCACATTGTCTGACAAAAGGGGAGCATTTCATTTGGAGAGCGATTTTGGTTTTTAATGTTTAACAGTATACAAAGAAAGAATTATTCTTCTGCTTCTTCTGTCTCTTCTGAAGTTTCTTCATCTGCTGCTTCTTCTGAGGCCTCTTCGTCTTCGGATTCCTCATCGGACTCTACATCTGTTTCATCCTCAGATTCTTCTTCTGTTTCCTCTGAAGCCTCAGCGTCCTCGTCCTCAGTTTCTTCTGCTGCCGTTTCGTCTGTTTCGTCCTCGGAAGCTTCATCTTCCTCAACCTCTACAGCAGCATCGCTCTCTGTTTCATCGTCAACGAGAACAGGGCTTGTAACGGTAACCGTTCTTGTATCGGCGTCCCATTCAACTTCTGCTGAGAAAAGCTCTGAAATGAATCTGACGGGAACCATAGTTCTGTTGTTGATAAGTGCAGCGGGAGCATCGATTGCAATCTCTGTTTCAACTCCTGCAACGGATACGCTTACAACAGCTTCACCGATTGTAAGTGCTGCGCTTAAGCCGTCCTTTTCAAAGGTAGCTGTCATAGTTTCTTGAGTCCAGTCAACCTCTACGCCTAAGGCTTCGGCAATAACTCTAACGGGAACCATAGTTCTGTCCTCTACGATAACGGCAGGCTGGTCTGATTCAACCTCTTCGCCGTCGATAACAAGGGCAACCTCGGGATATTCTTCATCAGCATATGAGCTTACTGTAAAGGCAGAAACTGCAACAGCCGCTGCAAGAATAAGTGCTAATTTTTTCTTCATTGTTTTTTACCTCCAAAAATTTTTTACAATGTTTATCCCATCGAAAATATTATACAACGCAATTTAGAGTAATGCAACAGTTTTTTTTAAAAAATTCTATAAAACTGTTGGTATTTCAGGAAATATTAAAGCACGGGACATATTTTCAGCTAAGCTCTGCTGAAAGTTTCTCGGCTATGGCCTCAAGAAATTCCCTGCTGTTTACCTTTTTCTTTTCGGGAAGGCTTGAGAGTATATATAAATCCCCCGTCATAATTCCGCTTTCTATGGTGTCGATTGTAGCCTTTTCAAGGGCGTCAGCGTACTTAACAAGCCCCTCAAGGCCGTCAAGCTCGCCCCTCTTTCTAAGGGCTCCGCTCCAGGCAAAAATCGTGGCTACGGAGTTTGTAGAGGTTTCTTCGCCCTTTAAATATTTGTAATAGTGCCTTTGAACGGTTCCGTGGGCAGCCTCATATTCATACTTGCCGTCGGGGGAAACAAGCACAGAGGTCATCATAGCCAAAGAACCGAAAGCCGTTGAAACCATATCCGACATAACGTCTCCGTCATAATTCTTGCAGGCCCATATGTAGCCGCCGTTAGACCTTATAACCCTTGCTACGGCATCATCAATGAGAGTATAGAAATACTCAATGCCCAGCTCGTCAAATTTTTCCTTATAGTCCTTCTCGAATATCTCAGCAAAAATATCCTTGAATCTGTGGTCGTATTTCTTTGAAATTGTGTCCTTTGTGGCAAACCATAAATCCTGTTTTGTATCTATGGCAAAATTAAAACAGCTTCTTGCAAAGCCCTCTATGCTCTTGTCTATGTTGTGAAGCCCCTGAATAATTCCGCCGCCCTCAAAATCGAAAATGGTTTCCCTTGTTTCCTTTCCATCCTTGTCGGTTAAAACAAGCTCCGCTTTTCCGCCCTTTTCAACCCTCATCTCGACATTCTTGTAAACATCGCCGTAGGCGTGTCTTGCTATTGTTATGGGAGATGTCCATGTGGGAATATAGGGGGTAATACCTTTAACCAAAATAGGCGTTCTGAAAACGGTGCCGTCAAGAATAGCCCTTATGGTTCCGTTGGGTGACTTCCACATCTCCTTAAGGTTATATTCGGGCATTCTCGCCGCATTGGGCGTAATCGTGGCGCACTTAACCGCAACCCCGTACTTCTTCGTTGCCTCTGCACTTTCAACTGTTATTCTGTCGTCTGTTTCGTTTCTTTTAACAAGCCCCAAATCGTAGTATTCAGTCTTGAGGTCCACATAGGGCACAATAAGAATATCCTTAATCCACTGCCAAAGGATTCGGGTCATCTCGTCTCCGTCCATTTCAACGATAGGTGTCGTCATTTTAATTTTTTCCATAGAAGCAGCCTCCTTTTAATAAAAAAGGCAAACACCTCACCACGGATGCCTTTACCCCTGATTTCTTGAATTGATTCCTTAATTAACAACTAAAATTATACCCGATTCCGCCCCTTATGTCAACCCCGATTTTTTCACTATCGTTTTATTTACACTATTTTTTCAAGCAGTTCCTCCATATCCTCTATGCCTTTGGATTGTGATTTTATAATGGCTTCCATTATGGGTACAAGCTCCGGACAGATTTCAAAGGACAGAGCGTTCTCACAGAGCCTTATGGCGCCTCTGTGGTGGGGTATCATCTCCCTCATAAAGTCGGCGCTTATATTGTTGTCTGCATAGGCATTCTCCATTTCGGAAAACATAACGCCGGTTATCCGCTCATATCTTCTCAGGTACAGATACAAGTCCTCGGGTGTGTTATAATACATACTGCACTTCCCCTTAGCCCTCATCATATCCTCTATGCTCTTTGTCTGCCCGCTTATTATATTCTCGGCAATTCTCCTAAGCTCCGGCAGCCTCGTATAGCCCAAAATATTCTCCGACATCTCTATAGCCGCCATATGATGTGGTATCATCTGTACAATAAAATTATGTGATATGCTCTCCGTCAGGTTAGCCCCCTCCATATTCCTTATCATTCTGTCTAAAATTTCGCAAAATTCCGTTAAATAAGCCTTTGCGGGCTCGCTCAGCCTGTAAATATTGTTCATAATTTCAGCCTCCTTTATCTTATGGTATGATAAAAGAAACCGATTGGTGAATGTGCGAAAAAACATATATTTTAATGATTTTATACATTCCTCAGCCGAGTCAATTACAGTGCAGTTTGGTACAGAGGGGGCGACCCTTCCACCGCCGTGTAATGTAAAACACAGCTTATTAGTATAAATATATACCACCGCATATGCAGTTTATTACTTTCCGACGGCGGTCCCCCTCCCTGCGTCACGGATTGCTTCATTCGCTTACTTAGGCTGTAGACCTAAGCAAGACTCACTCCGCATCCGTTCCTTAGTCGCCGAAAATTTTCTGATTTTCGGCGAAAGAGGAGGAACTTCGGAGTACATCTTACTTTTGACTTTGGAAAAAGTAAATGTACGGAGAAAGTGACGACGAGGGGAGGCCTAAAGTGTCTGTATTTTTGCTGCTGAGCTCTGTATATAGACATTTAAAAATATTATAATTACCGCCATTAATTAACAAATGCAAACTGTAATTTTTCTGCTTCAGACGGTGACAGCTCCCCTTAAAAGGGGATGCTTTGCGGCAAACGAAAAGCCCTCATTGCTGAGGGCTTTCCTTTATTTAACTTACGTTATATCAGATTAATTATTATAAATTATCCGTTGTAAGTAGCTGTTCTTGTTGTTTCATCCCACGTTACGGGAACACCAAGTGCTGTACCGAGAGCTCTGAAAGGAACGAACATTCTGCTGTCTGTGATTTCAGCAACAGCGCTGTTGTCCATAGGAACTGTAGTACCGTCAACTACCATTGAATCTGATCCGGCTGTGAACTGGATAATCTTCTGGCCTGAACCTGAAGCGTAGAATACTGTAGCTGTCTTTGTATTAGCATTCCATGTAACTGTTGATGTGTTGTCTGTGTCGCCGCTTGCAACTGCGTCTGAGTCAACACCGAGAGCAAGTGTTACGAAACGAAGAGGAACCATTGTGCTTGATGTTGAAGCCTGGATGTAAGGAGCAACTCCCATATCATAAGCCTCGCCGTCAACGTAGCAGGTTGTCTCGCCGATTGTTATGCTAACTACTACGTCAAGTGTACCTGTAGCTGTTGCTACTGATAAGTATGAAGCGTAAGCATAGCTGCTTGTGTTGTCCTGTGTATAGATGAATGAATAAGCATCTGCGGGAAGTGAAAGTGTAGAAACTGTTGTGTCTGTGCCGTAGTCTTCGTCATAGTCATCATCATAGTTGTTGAGAACTGCATAACCGAATACCTTGAGGTCATAATCGCCGTAAGGTACGCTTCTTGATGTACCGATGTAGATACCTGTTACTTCGATTGAACCGGGTGTTGTGTAAGACATCTTGTCTACGGGGATTTCAATAACGCCATCTTCTGCGCTGCCTGTAGGTGAATTGCTTGCTGTAAGGTTTCTTGTCTTGATAGACTTAATAGCAAGCTCGCCTGAAGCTGATGCATCAATATAGCTGTCATCGAATCCGATGTCGCCTGATGTCCAAAGTGTATCGATACCTAAGTAGATGCTTTCGCCGTCTACGATAGCGCCTGCAACGTTCTCTGTAATAGTAACGTCAGCTGTAGCGATTGATGAGTAACCAATGTTTGTAGATGTTGATTCTGTTGAAATTGTGATAGGTGTTGCAGCCTTAGCGATAACCTTATCGGAGATAAGGCCTTCTTCAACGCCTGCGCCGTATACTGAAAGAGTAATGTCGTTGTCGCCGAATGCGGGGTCGATTGTTACATAGAACTTGATGTCAAATTCTGTGCAGTCATCTTCGTCAACATAGTCATAATCTTTAAGTCTGGGGACTACAAGTGTTGAACCGTCATCATCGAGATAAGCAAGGTCAAATAATGATATAGATAAGTTGTCGTAATCTTCAACTTCGAAGTCAACAATCTTAACGCCTTCGGGAAGGCAGAGATACATCTTCTGCTTTGTGTTCCATGTGTCGGCGATTGTTTCTTCAATGTGTACTTCTGCTGTTACATAGTCGTCTTCGTCAAGGTCGTCGTCTACATGATAGCTGAAGCCTGTAAGGATAGTTGTAGCATCTTCGTTAAGAGTTAAGCTCATACCGTAGTCGCATCTGTTACCGACTGTGATAGTTTCGCTTGTGATGCCGATACCCTTGAAGTTAAGAGTAACTTCGCCCCAGTCGTCATCCTCGTCTTCGGGCTCAATCATGATGCCGTTGATGATGATGCTTGATGCCTTGGTTGTTTCTGTGAAGCTTGAGAATACGATAGTAATCTTATCCTCATCAACCTTTGAGTTAGTCCAGTCAATCGTAAATTCAGGGCTGTTTGTGCCGGATTCAACTGAGATGTTAGCTGCTGTATAAGTTTCGTTGAGCTGGAAGCTTCCGTTTACTCTGATTGTAAGAGTACCTGCTTCGAATGTACCTGCAACGGTTTCCTTAATTCTGATTGAGTTGCCGTTGTCTTCATCGATAACAAGCTCTTCGTTGAAGTCGTTTACATCATCGATTGAAGTTGTTGTGGCTCCGCTTGAACTTGTACATGTAGCGAATGTTAATGTTGAGCCGCCGCTGATTGATGTTTCGTTAGAGTCGATAATAACTGTCATATCGCCTTCGTCGTCTGCAGTAACTGCAATAGGAATATAGTAGTAAGGCTTCTGGCTGAGACCGTTGTCGCTGTATGTTGTGTCACACATTGATGATCCGATCGGGAAGATGTCTACCTGCATTTCTGTCTTGCCTGATCTTGTAAGATAGTAAGGAAGATAAGTATCATCAATACCATCGGCATACATTGCAACAATAGTCTTATTAGCTGCTGATGCCATTGCAGATGCTGATGTTGATGAGCCAACTGCTGATACAAATTCAGAATACAATGTGCTGTAGCTCTTTGTATACTGACCGATTGTGTCAAACTGATAAGAAGCATCTAACTCGGATTGCTTGAGTACTGCCGAGTTTGTGAGTGTAAGGACGATAGATGAATTACTTTCAACTTCTTCCTTGGGAACGATCTTTAAGTAAACGCCCTCAATGAGGTCATCTTCTTTAACAGAAACAGTCTTGTTGATTGAGTTTGTTGAAGAAGCAAAAGCGTTTACGGGAAGCATTGAAGCTGTCATAGCCAATGCTAAAAGTAAAGCTATTTTTCTTTTCATTTTTTTTCCTCCTTAATGAAAAAATAATTAGTGTAGAGGCCTGAGCATAGATACCTCTTTTACATAGGATATTATAGCACTGCGGGCAAATCAAGTCAATACACGATTTCAAATTGTAACAAAACTGTAACAATTAAGGGGTGCTTAATGAAAGACAGGGGCTTGCTTTCAAACCTTTCCGTTATATAAGGAAAAAACACAGATGAATGTCTTTTGCCTTTATTATAATAAGGAAGATATTCGACAGAGCCTTAAGTCTTTCTGACAGCAGGCTTTAATCGTGCCTCCGACAAAGCCCAACCGTTTACCTCGCTTAAAAGGATTTCGGCATAAAGGCTTTTCGTCGTACCGTCGTATTTGCGTATTTTTGTTTTCTCCGCTCGGCTTATTAATAATATATCACTATTTTAAACTAAAATCAAGTCTTTTTTTAATTTGTAAAGAACTTGTAACGATTAATATATTAATGTAAACATAGTCACACAAACCTCTAAATAGGGTATATTTTCTTAAAATCGGTCTGTATATTGATTTTACCGTATATATTTACGCTGATGCAAAGTCCGAACGGGGCAAAACCGCCTGAAAAAAATAAAAAAATTTTTTTATAGACCGTATGAAATTCATATGATATTTATCTCATTTATATTGTAATTTGTTTTTTATATGGTATAATAATGTAATACTTTAAGAGAAAAATAATATATGAAGGAGGAATTGTATGCACTATGCTGAAGCTAAAGGAATTTTATCATCAAAAAACGGTATGAATTTATACAGAGGCTGTACCCACGGCTGTATTTACTGCGATTCGAGAAGCGGCTGTTATCATATGAACCATGACTTTGAAGATGTTGAAATAAAGAAAAACGCCGCAGAGCTTTTGGAAAAGGAGCTTAAGAGCAAACGGCGGCCCTGTATGATAGGTATGGGTTCTATGACAGACCCCTATATGCCTCTTGAGGAGAACGAGAAAAACACAAGAAAGGCTTTGGAGCTTATATACAAATACGACTTCGGTGCAGCGCTTATTACAAAGTCCGATTTGGTTTTGAGAGATTTGGATATTCTCGGGGAAATAAACAAACAGTCTAAGGCTGTTGTTCAAATAACGGTAACGACTTTTGACGATGAGCTGTGCAAAAAAATCGAGCCAGGGGTCTGCCCCGCAAGCAGGCGGTTTCGGGTTCTCAAGAAGCTTCGGGACGCCGGAATCCCTGCTGTTGTGTGGCTTTGCCCCATACTGCCCTTTATAAACGACACAGAGGACAACATCTCCGATATTTTGGACGGCTGTATAGAAGCAAGGGTTTACGGAATAATCTGCTTCGGAATGGGGCTTACCCTCCGTCAGGGCAGCCGTGAATATTTTTATGCCGATTTGGACAGGCTCTTTCCCGGCCTAAAGGAAAAATACATAAAAACCTACGGAAACAGGTATGAGGTTTTAAGCCCCCGAAACAAACAGCTTATGGATTTCTTCCATAATATATGTAAAATCCACAGCATAGTCCACGACAACAACGAAATATTTGAATATCTGAGAACCTATGACGACAAAACCGGAGAAAAGCAGCTAAGCCTTTTCGATTGAGGACGGAGCATTGTATAATTGTGTATATTAAATATAAAACGGAGGATTTTTTATGATGAAAAAATTGTTGAGAAATACGGCGTTTTCAGTGCTTATGTTGGTCTGTTTGACAGGCCTTTCCGCCTGCGGAGGCTCAAGGGAACACACCGCCCTTAACGCCGACGGAAACCCGGAAAGCATAAGGTTTATGGTTTCCACAATCATAAGGCCGGAGAACGGTCAGCAGCAGCTCTGCGACAAATATGAGGAAAACACGGGCATAAAGCTTATAATCGAACAGCCGGAGCACAACCAGTATTATGAAAAGGTGGGAATTACTTTCGCCGCAGAGGATCCGGCGGACGTTATAGAGCTTGGCTCAACCTATTATCCCGCCTATGCCGCCGAGGGCATACTCTGGGATATGACAGACGCATGGGACGGCTCAGAGCTTAAGGCAAAGGGGATAGTTGACGAAAAATATATTGACAGCCTTAAATATGATTCGGAATACGGAACCGACCGCCTTTACGGCTTCCCCAACCAAAGAGGAAACGGAACCATAACCTATGTCCGCAAGGACTGGATGGACGCTTTGGGCATAGATACTCCCAAAAGCTATGAGGATTTTTTCGATATGCTGACAGCCTTTAAGGGAATAGGCGAATGTGAGGCTGAGGACGCAAACGGCATAACCTTTAAGGAAAAGTATAAAAATCTGACGATTTATCCCTTAACCGCAGCCGGACTTATAAACACCGAATCCCCCTATGATATTTATTTGAGAGAATTTTATCAGGACGGCCGTCCGGAGATTTACTATGATGAGGATCAGGGGCAGTATGTTGACGGCGTTTTAGAGCCGGAGATGAATGCCGCTCTTCACAGAATACAGGAGGCCTGGGAAGCAGGGCTTATAGACCCCCAGCCTATTTCAAACAAAACCTCAACCTGCCGTGATAAATTCTATTCGGGAGTTGTGGGCTGTTTTAACTACTGGGCGGGAACATGGTATAAAACACTGGATAAAAACCTTAAAATGGCGGACGAAACGGCGGTGCTTCTTCCCCTTGAATCCTTTGATAAGGAAAAAGCCTATTACATAGAGCGGCCTGCCACGGCTGACGCCATAACAAACTATTGCGAATATCCCGAAAAGGTTTTTGAAAACTTCATACTCTATATACATGACGGCGGAGAGGGTCAGCTTCTCTTTACAAGAGGGGTTGAGGGCGTACACTATGAAGTAACGGAGCGTGACGAAAACGGAAACGTTCTCAAGGCTAAAATGCTCCCCCTCTCTTTCAGACCCCTCTGCCGAGCTTGACAAGAGCTTCTATGACGCTACCCTTGCCATAACAGAGGCCTATGACCCTGTTGAGGTTGACGAGAGAATAACAATTTCAATGGAAATATTCGATGAAAATTCCGTTTTATATGACCTCCCCGTTATAAATTCATTTATTGCGGACTATCTTCCGGATATTGAGGTAGCAAAGGAACAGATTTTTTCAAACATAGTTATAGAAAAAATGTCGGTGGAAGAAGCCCTCGATATTTACAGAACGGAAACTGAAACCCAAAGAGCGGCCATTCTTCAAAACCTTAACGGCACGGATTAATAAAAACGGAAAATAAAAAACAAAGCCGCCGAAACAGGTCTTAATAAGCCTGTTCCGGCGGTCTTTTATCTGGAGGTTATTTCTATTCGCTTAAAACCGTGCCGTCTGAAAGTGTTATTGTGTATCCGTTAAAGTTAATCGTTCCGTTGTTTGTAAGACTTGAAATTACACAGTTTCCCGTTAAATTCCATACCGATGAGGAGTCTATTGTTACGGCGGCATTGTCGGAAACGGCCGTTCCGCCATCTTCATTTTCGGCTATTGTTATGGTGCCAGTAAGGACGGAGCCTTCCGTCAAGTCAAGAGTAAGGGTTGAAATTGTGTCAACAAGTATGTCCCCCTCTATTGTCTGGCCTGCCGCCGTAACCTCGGCCTGTGCGCCGTTTTCGCCTGCGGTGCCCCAGCCGTAGGAGCCGCTGTTCCCCACGATTCTCAAAATATAACCCTCGGAATCGTTGTTTATAAGCTCAACTCCCTCAAGATAGATTATGCAGTGGGTGTTGGTGGCATAAATGAAATCGCCGTTGTTGCTTGTAATACTTCCGCCCGTTACGGCAAAATATGAGGTTCCTACCTCGGCGTCCCCCGACATAGACTGATAAATCATAATGTTATGTACGTTTTCGTCGGAGCTTGTACCCTGTGTGTCGCTCATATTTCCGTAAACAATGCAGTTATTGAGGGTAATTGAGTTTTCTCCCTCTACAACAAGGGCTTCCGAGTTGTTTGCCGTTATTTCGGCGTTTGAAACGGTTATATCAGCCGTGGAATATACTCCCGGTGAGTCAATGTCATTTAGTTAACATAACAAGATGAATAGCAAATTCTTCCATTTAGTG
>JAJQFB010000102.1 GCA_021201395.1 Clostridiales bacterium
ACCTTTTCTTCAGGCGGCTTGTCATCGTCAAAAACAAGGTTCTCAAAAAGCATAGCCTTTGAATCCTTATCTTTAAGTTTGATTTCCGCTTCTGCTTTGTTAATATCAGCTAAAGCCCTGTTGACAGTGCTATCTCGGCTGAAATTTCTGCAAAGTCCGTTAATAAGATTTTTGATACCTTTCAAATCAGGATAATGTGCCGAATAATCAAATATAAGTTTCTTGTCCTCGTCAGATAAATACAGTGCTTTGTATTCCGCTGATTTGGTTTTTTCAAAATAGAATTTTCTAATATCTTCAATCTCAACGGCTGTAAAGTTATACAGAAAATCAACAAGATTTATCAAAATCGTGATTTGCTCATTCAGGTCTGCATTTTCCAATTTCTGAGTTATAACTCCCGAAATCAGATTGTTAATATCGAAAATAATTTCATCGTCCACAAAATCACCTCCCTCATAACGCTTGACAATAAAACCGATACGGCACTCCCCGTCATAAAAATAAGGGGAAAGGAGAAATTAAAACCTCATTCTTAATTAACAGGGGAGTGTCTTTCGGTCTGTGTTTGCCGTAAAACCTACCTCAACCGCTAACTGAAACCGCAAACACTTATATCAAAAAACAACTTGTAATCAAATGAAAAAACTTGCTGTAAGTCGGTATAATAAAACCAACTACATTAATAATTTTGGGCATTAAAATAAGCCCTGTTTATTCATATACTTGATATGTAAAACAGGACTTATAGAGGAAATTTCTAAAATCATCTTTAAATTTTTAATGAGTTTAGAGATTTCCTCCCGGTGTCCAAATATTCATATATATATAGTTTCAATTACGATATGGGAAGTAAAAATATGTTAAGGCTCTTTCATATCGTATAAATCTTTAAAAGTAGTAAATCAGTAGTAAATTGCTTTGCTGCATTGTGATTTTTCGCTTAATATTCGGGATTTTTGCGGTTAAACCGTCTTACTGCCAGATAGGGCGGTTATTTCTTTGATATGATAATTATCAACAGTATTAATATCAGAATTAATTGTATATCTGTCACAATTACCACCCACAATCTTCCGATTGAGAGAAAACACAACCGCCCGTAAAGCCGTTAGGCTTCTGCGTTTTCACTTATTCCCTTGTACTAAGCCTATAACACCATATTTCAACAGCTTTTTCAACCGGCTTTTCCTAAAATCAGCTAAAAGCTTCACTGTTCACTTTTTTGTCTGTGAGGTTTTGTTGTGCAGTGTGAAAGGGTTTAATCAGCTTAAAATTAATGATAAAGCCCTTTTATGATTTGTGTTCCTCGGTTGTCATTTTGACAATGACGGTTCATTTGCTGTATTTTGGGAATTTGATGATTTATAATCAAAATAAGAAGCGGTTAATCCCAAGAGGGTCTGCCGCTTCTTGTTTTCGGTGTTTATTTTTATTATTTATTACTGAGCTTTTGCCGCTTCGATTACCTTGTTGCAAACATCCTGGGGAGCTTCCTCATAGCTTGCAAGCTCCATAGTGAAGTCGCCTCTGCCCTGTGTCATAGAACGCAGATCTGTAGCGTAGGAGGACATTTCGGAAAGGGGAGCCTGGGCTAAAATCTTCTGCTTGCCGTTGTGGCCGCTTTCCATACCGTTTACACGGCCTCTTCTCTTGTTCATATCGCCCATAATGTCGCCTGTGTAGTCTTTGGGAACTGTTACGACAACGTCCATAATAGGCTCGAGAATTGTGGGCTTAGCCTTAAGGAACGCCTCCTTGAAGCACATCATAGTAGCCGTTCTGAAAGCGTTTTCGTTTGAGTCTACGGCGTGGTAGGAACCGTCTGTAAGAACGGCCTTAATACCTACAACGGGATAGCCTGCAAGGGGGCCTTTCTTAACGCTTTCCTGAATACCCTTTTCAACAGCGGGGAAGTACTGCTTGGGAACAGAACCGCCGAAGATTTTTTCTTCAAACTCATAGGGCTTTTCGGGGTCGTCGAAGTTGGGCGAGAAATCAATCTGAACATCGCCGTACTGACCTGAACCGCCGGACTGCTTCTTATATTTATGTCTGTGGGTAACGTTTGCACGTATTTTTTCTTTATATGCAATCTTAGGCTCTCCCAAAACAACGTCAAGCTTATATTTAGTCTTAAGCTTCTTAACGAAAACGTCAAGGTGAGTGTCGCCTATACCTGAAATAACGGATTCCTTTGTTTCCTTGTCAACCTCGAAAAGGAGGGTCTTGTCCTCTTCAAGCATTTTCTGGATAGCGGAAGCCATTTTATCCTCGTCGCCCTTTGCAAGGGGGCTTACGGACTTTTTCTGATAGGGCTTGGGGAAGTCTATGGGCTTATATTCCTTGCCGAATTTGGGGTCTGCAAGGGTGTCGCAGGTAGAGGTGTTGGAAAGCTTTGCGAGAGCGGCTATATCCCCGGCTCTTACCTCGTTTACCTCAATCTGCTCCTTTCCTCTTATAATATAGATGTGGCCTGCCTTTTCGTTAGCACCCTTGTTTATATTTCTTATTGTCATATCCCTCTTGAGAACGCCTGATCTTACCTTGAAGATACTGAGGCGGCCTATATAGGGGTCGGCGATTGTCTTGAAAACGAAAGCCGAGAAAGGAGCGTCCTCAGTTACCTCAACCTCGCCTGCGCCCTCTCCGTCGGAATCAACAACGGGGATTACGGGCTTTAACTCGTTTGTTGAAGGTATGTATTTGAGAATCTGTCTTAAAAGAACGTAAATACCTATTTCTTTTACAGCCGAAGAACAAAGAACGGGAGTAACGCTTTCGTCAAGAACACCTGCCTTGATTCCGCCGTAAATTTCGTCCTCGGTAAATTCTTCCTCTTCAAAGAATTTTTCCATAAGGTCATCGTCTGTTTCGGCAACGGCTTCGCAAACAGCAAGACGAGCCTCTTCTACCTCGTCCTCTAAATCAGCCGGAACGCTGCAGTCTTCAACCTTGTCGCCGACGAATTTTCTGCCTGCTCTTTTAACAACGTTAATGAAGCCTGCAAACTTGCCGTTTTCCATATATGGATAGTGGAGGGAAGCTATGCTCTTTCCGAATTTTTCCTTAAGCTCTTCAACAACTCTGTTGTAGTCGGCGTTTTCATCGTCCATACCGTTTACCAAAATCATACGGGGAACGCCGGCTTCTTCCGCAAGCTCCCATGCTTTTTCGGTTCCAACTTCTACACCGCTTTTTGCACTTACTACGATTAAAGCAACATCTGCAACCTCAAGAGCTTCCTTAACCTCGCCTACGAAGTCAAAAAAACCGGGGGTGTCGAGGAAGTTAATCTTCTTTCCGTCTGCCTCAACGGGAATAACAGAGGTGTTAATTGAAACCTTGCGTCTGATTTCCTCTGCATCATAATCGCTGACCGTGTTTCCGCTTTCAACCTTGCCGAAACGCTTAATAACACCGTTTAAGTAAAGCACAGCCTCGCACACAGTTGTTTTTCCGCAGCCGCTGTGACCGAGGACAGCTACATTTCTTACGTCCTTTAAAGAATAAACATTCATCTTTAAAAACCACCTTTTCTAATTTAAATATTGTTCACAATATACTTTGCAAGCACATTATATAATATTTTCACATAAAAATCAACCCAGTTTTAAAAATTTCTTTAATTTGTTGAGTTTTTGAGTTTGGTTGAGTTTTCCCCTAAATAATCGTTTTTTTTAATTTTTGCAATACTCGGTGGTTTGACGGTTGGATTAGGGTAAAGCAGCGGTAAAGCTTTGAAAAGGGCGAATTTTTTGTCAAATTTGAAAATTTTGCTTACACGTTACGGGCTGATTGTACAATATAGATGGGGTGATTATATGAGGCTTGGATGGTCAAAGCAAGGAAATTCCATATTATACTACATAAACAAAACAATTCGAGTTGACGGGAAGAACAAATCGATTGTGATAAAGAGACGCGGGTCTGAAGGGTATATTTGTGAAACCTACGGTGTAAGCAATGCTGAAGCTTGGGCATATTGAGCAGGCGAGGCTTATAAATGAGGCGGAAAAGGAAGAAAATACTGCATTTTGCATTGAACTTAATCCCGACAAAAACCTTGGGAATCGCTGATTAATTAGCTCTTCGCATCTTTACCGATGATTTTTCCGATTGCTGCGTCATGCATTCTTGACATAGGCTCCGGCTATGCCTGCGAATGCTTTCCTTGCCCTCGAAAAATTATCGGCAAATCTGCTTCGGCGAATTAATCATCGCTTCCCTTGACCTTGAGCCGGGCAGACAATGCCGTTACAATGAATGATATTTGTTTTTACAGCAGATTATTCAATTCAAAATTTAATTCAAAGTTATAAAAAATTCTTGACAAAAATGGGAGGCTATACTATAATAATTGATGGACTGTTTATAAAGCCTTATAAAAATTTTCGGCGATGACAGCTTTTACCGGAGTTAAGGGAGGATATATAATATTATGAAGATTTATATAGACAAGCCCTTAGCTGAGGGTGGTAAAAAGCTTGAAATTCGGGGCGAGGTTGAAATACCGAAAACATATTCCGAATTTACGGCGCTTCCCGTCAGGGTAAGAGGAAAGCTTAAAGAACCCGAAAGAGAGGTTTACTCCTTTGAGGGAGAGGCCTTTGCCGAATTGAGGCTTAAGTGTGATTCGTGCCTTACTGAATTTTCCAAAACCATAAAATTCCCTGTTTTTTGAAATATTCAAGAGGGAAGCGGATAACAGCGAGGACTGTTATGTCTATTCAAACAAGGTAATTGACCTTGAACCTCTCGTATATGCCGAGCTTTTGTTAAATTTCCCCATGAAAAACCTTTGCAGGGAGGACTGTAAAGGTTTGTGTATAAAATGCGGACACAATTTAAACGAAGGCGACTGCGGCTGCGACAGATTTATAGGCAACCCTGAGTTTGAAAAGCTTAAATTCTTGTTAAACAATAATGATGAAAAAGGGAAATGATTTTCCGAAAGTACAGTTACCGGGAGGTGTTTAAGATGTCAATTTGTCCTAAGGGAAGAACGTCAAAGTCTAAGAAGAATAAGAGAAAGGCTCAGAGCTGGAAAATTGTTACACCTACGCTTGTAGTGTGCAGCGAATGCGGCGAGTTAATGCAGCCTCACAGGGCTTGCAGGAAGTGCGGTTCTTATAAGAAGAGAACCGTCATCGAAACGGAAGAGTGATAAAAACAGGGGACTGTCTCCGTCTCCTGCTTTTTTGAAGATTTGATGATGAGATAAAACTGGATTCAAGGCTCTTGTTGTTTTTTGAGAGCCGATATTTAAACGGGTGATTATAATATGTCAAAAGTAAAAATTGCCGTTGACTGTATGGGCGGAGACAACGCCCCCGCAGAAATTGTCAAGGGCTGTATAGAAACCCTTAAAACGGGAGAGGATAAGCTTGTTCTCGTGGGCAAAAGCGGTATAATAGACAATGAGCTTTCAAAATACAGCTATGATAAGGAACGTATAGAGGTTGTGGATGCAGCGGAGGTTATAGAAAACGAAGAAATACCTACTGTCGCCATAAGAAGAAAGAAAAATTCTTCTATGGTTGTTGGGCTTAACTTGGTCAAAGAGGGCAGGGCCGATGCTTTTATTTCCGCCGGAAACACAGGAGCCCTTCTTACGGGGGCTACGGTTATTGTAGGCAGGATTAAGGGCGTTGAAAGACCCTGTCTTGCTACGCTTATACCCGCTGAAAAGGGGCCGGCTCTTCTTATGGACGTAGGTGCAAACACAGACTGTAAAGCAAGCTATATTGTGCAGTTTGCAAAAATGGGCTCCGTATATTTTGAAAACGTAATGGGAGTCGAAAACCCGAAGGTAGGAATTGTCAACATAGGCGTAGAGGAGGAAAAGGGCAACCTTATGACAAGGGAGGCTTATAAGCTTCTCAAAGAAACAGACCTTAACTTCATAGGCAATGCCGAAGCAAGAGACCTTATGACCCACGTGGCGGACGTTCTTGTCTGCGACGGCTTCACAGGCAACATTATACTTAAGTTCGGCGAGGGCTTTGCAATGACTATTTTCAGAATGGTTAAAAAATCCCTTATGTCGAGCCTAATCTCAAAGTTGGGGGCTATGCTGTGTATAGGGTCCTTAAAGGGTCTTGCCAAAACTATGGACTACGCCGAAGTGGGCGGAGCGCCTTTTTTGGGGCTTACTTCTCTTGTTGTAAAAGCCCACGGCGCCTCAGACGCAAGAGCCGTAGTGGGAGCTGTGGAACAGTGCCATTCTTTTATCGAAAAAGACATTGTTAATAAAATTAAGGAAAAATTGTAAAAAAGTTTAAATTAGGGCTTGATAATTGGCCGGATATTTAGTATAGTAGTAATTAAGAATAATAATTTAATTATTTAATTATTTAAGGAGGAAACATAAAATGATTTTTGATAAGGTTAAAGAAATTATTGCCGAGCAGATGGGCGTTTCTGAGGACGAAATTACTCTTGAAACTTCTTTCGCAGATGATCTTGACGCAGATTCACTTGATATTTTCCAGATTATCTCTGAGCTTGAGGACGCTTTTGAAATCGAGTTCGCTAACGAGGACGCCGAGAACATCAAGACCGTAGGCGACGCTGTAGATTATATCAACGAAGCAAAGAAATAATAACCGACTTCAAAAGGGGGACGTTTTGATGCGTTCCTTGTTTAATTAGGCTGTATGGGGATTCTTCGGAGATGAAAGGCTTTTCCGAGGTTCCCCTGTAATTTAAACAGGTATAACTATTAAGACACTTGAGTTTTCTTTTTCTGCGAGGGCTGCCTCAATGGTTATATTTGTTTTTACGGGAGATGTAAAGATGAATAAAATTCTAAATTATACTTTTAAAAACCCCGAATATCTTGAAATAGCCTTAACTCACAGCTCCTATGCCCACGAAATGGGATTGCCCGGTTATAAAAACAACGAGCGTCAGGAGTTTTTGGGGGACGCTGTTTTGGAGATTGTTGTAAGCAACTATATATTTAATAAATTTAAGTATATGCAGGAGGGGGAAATGACAAAGCTGAGAGCCGGGGCGGTCTGTGAGGAGACTCTTGCCAAGGCGACAAGGGAAATAAACTTAGGAAAATATCTTCGTCTCGGCAGGGGCGAGGAACACACCGGCGGCAGGAACAGATCCTCTATTCTTGCTGATGCTATAGAGGCCGTTTTCGGGGCGGTTTATCTTGACGGCGGCTTAGAGGCGGCCACGGACTTTATTTTGGGCATACTGACAGTCCATATAAATTCCCTTATAGGAAGCTTTAAAACAAGAGACTGCAAAACCTATCTTCAGGAGCTTATACAAAAAAAGAGCAAGGAACCTCTTATATATAACATCATAGGAGAGACGGGTCTTGCCCATAATAAGGAGTTTGTTTCAAACGTAACCCATCACAGCGTTGTTTTGGGCGTAGGAAAAGGCAAGAGCAAAAAGGAAGCGGAGCAGAATGCCGCCTCCGACGCTATAAGCAAAATAGACGCAGCGGGAATAAATTAAACATCACAGTAAATAATAATGTAAAACCATAAAATTTAGAAGGCAATTATGGAAGTATTAAAGGTTTCAACAACATCTGCACCAAAGTCCGTAGCAGGGGCAATAGCCGCTATAGCAAGAAACGGCAATTCAACGGAAATTCAAGCCATAGGAGCAGGAGCCGTAAATCAGGCTGTAAAAAGTATCGCAATAGCAAGGGGCTATGTAGCCCCCAACGGCATAGAGCTTGTCTGTATACCGGCGTTCAGCCAAATCGAAGTAGACGGAGAGCTTAAAACATCAATAAAATTTCTTGTAGAGAGAAGATAAATATCAAACAGAGCCGCCTGACGAACCTATCGGTAAAGCAGACGGCTTGTTAAATTCCCAAAATCGTGGGAGTTGTCTGAACCATCGGATTGCAATAAATTGATATTGCCGGAAAATACATATTTTAAATTAAGCCGACTGTTTACAAATTTTTTTATGTGGTATAATTAGGTTGTTATTAGGAAAACGATGATTAATTCACCGAAGCAATCGGAAAAATCGGCGGCGAAGCTGCGAAGAGCTGATTAATCGGCGGTTCCTTAGGGGAGGATTGTATGAGAAGAATTATTTTTGCCGCTGCTTTGGCGGCTTTGGTTTTGGGCGGCTGTTCGGCGGAGAATGGCGGAGAAAAGCTTAAGATTTGCACGTCTTTTTATGCTATGTATGATTTTGCGTCTGAAATAGGGGGAGACCGTGTTGAAATTAAGAATTTAGTGCCTAACGGGGCGGAGCCTCACGAGTGGGAGCCTACCATAGGGGCTATGATTTCTCTTGAAAATGCGGATATTTTTATATATAACGGCCTCGGTATGGAGGATTTTGCAGACAAGGTCAAAAGCTCGGCAGGGGAGGGGCTTGTCTATGTTGAGGCTTCCGAGGGCTGCGATATTTTATACGGCAATGAGGAGGAACACGGCCGCGAACACGAGGAGGACGAGGAAGAAGAACGTAGCCACGGCATATCCGACGCCGACCCTCATGTTTGGCTTTATCCCTACAATGCTTTAAAGGAAGCGGAGAACATATGCGAGGCTTTTTGCCTTTGCGATGTTAAAAACGAGGACTATTACAGAGAAAATTTGAGGGTCTTTGAGGAAAAAATAATTGCCCTCGATGAGGCCTACAAAGAGGGCCTTAAAGATGTCAAAAGCCGTGACATTGTCGTCTCCCACGGAGCCTACGGCTATATCTGCGAGGCTTACGGTTTAAACCAAAGTGCGGTTGAGGGTATGAGCGGAAATTCCGACCCGTCTCCCCGTAAGGTCAGGGAAATTTATGACTATATAAGAGAAAATAATATTGATTGTATATTTTATGAAAGTCTGACAGGCTCAAGGACGGCAGCCGCTATTTCCGAGGATTTGGGCATAAGCCTTTACCCCATAACCGCCTATGAGGGGTTAAATGCCCAACAGGAAAAAGAGGGACTTGACTATTTTGACATTATGTATAATAATTTAGAGAGTTTTAAGAAAGGTTTGGGGTGATTTTATGATACTTGAGGTGAAAAATGTAAGCTTTGACTATCCGAATAAGAATATACTTAAGGACGTGTCCTTTCAGGTTGAAAAAGGGGGCTTCCTCTGTATTTTAGGCAGCAACGGCACGGGAAAAAGCACCCTTTTAAAGCTTATTCTGAATCTGCTTAAGCTTCAAAAGGGTGAAATATTAATAGACGGGACGCCCTCAAGGCGGTTTAAAAGCTACAGCGATATAGCTTATGTTTCCCAGAAAGCTACGGGCTTTAACCAGGACTTTCCCGCTACTGTTTATGAGGTTGTAAGAACGGGGCTTTATTCCGTCAGGGGCTTTTTGAAATTTTCCGCTAAAGAGGACAGAAAAAAGGTTGAGGAGGCCTTGGAAAAGGTAGGAATGGCGGAATATAAGGACAGGCTTATAGGAAATCTTTCCGGAGGCCAGCAGCAGAGGGTCTTTATAGCGAAGGCTATTGTTTCCGACCCGAAGATTATATTTTTGGACGAACCTACGGTAGGCATAGACATAAACGCCGTGGATTCAATCTGCTGTCTTTTGGGAGAGCTTAATCTGTCGGGCTATACCATAATTATGGTGACCCACGACTTAAGCTCCGTAATCCACCATTCAAATAAGGTGCTTCTGCTGTCGGAAAATGAGCCCTGCCGTATTTATAAAACAGAGGACTTTTTAAAACAAAATTATTCGTCACATTTTCATCATCACAAGGGGGAGCTTTAATATGGAAATATTTACTCACGGCTTTATACAGAGAGCCTTTGCCGTGGGGCTTTTTATATCTGTTATGACGCCCTTAATCGGAAATATAATTGTACTTAAAAGGCTTTCAACCGTAGGCGACGCCCTTTCACACGCAAGCCTTGCGGGGGTGGCTATAGGGCTTTTCGCTTCCGTAAACCCTATAGGCTCGGCTGTTTTGTTTTCCTGCCTTGCGGCTTTGGCAATAGAGTTTTTCAGACGGTTTTTCCCAAGATATTCCGAGCTTTCAACGGCTATAGTTTTGTCTGTGGGGGTAGGGCTTGCGGCGGTTTTTTCAAGCCTCGTTAAGAACGCAAACAGCTTTAACAGCTTTCTTTTCGGCTCCATTATAGCCATAAGCCCCGGGGAAACGGCTGTGGTTATGGTTCTTTCCGCTGTTGTTATAATTATAACTCTTGTTCTTTACAGAGAGCTTTTCTATATTGCCTTCGACGAAGAGGGGGCCGCTCTTTCGGGGGTAAGGGTAAAAACCGTAAATTTTGTCTTTACCCTTATGACGGCGGTTGTGGTCAGCGTTTCCGCCAGAACCGTAGGCGCCCTTGTTATTTCCTCTCTTATGGTCGTGCCCGTTGCCTGTGCTTTGCTTATTTCAAAGAGCTACAGACAGAATATTGTTCTTTCCGTTGTTTTTGCACTGTTGTTTACCGCTGCCG
This sequence comes from Clostridiales bacterium, assembly GCA_021201395.1. Lineage (GTDB taxonomy): Bacteria > Bacillota > Clostridia > Lachnospirales > CAG-274 > JAJQCI01. The sequence goes on from JAJQFB010000102.1 coordinate 10,422, forward strand.
GTTTGTTTATATCCTGCTTTTGGGATATAGCCCCGGGGGGAACGATTGTTCTCTGCGGAATTGTTGTTCTGCTGGGGCTATTGCCTTTTAGAAAGAGGTAGGGGCGTTAAGTTTAGGCGTGCTTCCGGCAGTACCCCTCCTCAGTCAGCCTACGGCAGACAGCTCCCCACGTCACATTTTTCCTTATTCGCTGAAAGCTTTTGGGCTTTCAGCGAGAGAGGAGGAGCTTCGGAGCGAGTCTTGGCTCTGCTTAAAGCAGAGACAAACGAACGCAGAAAGCGACGACGAGGGGAGTTTTTTATTTCAGAAGCACCTGTCTGCGGTATTCCATAGGGGAAATACCGTATTCTTTTTTGAAGGCTCTATAGAAGCCCGTATAATCGGGGAAACCGAATTTTTCGGCTACGGAGGTTATGGGTTCTCCGGTGGCTATGGCTCCCCGACAGGCGTGGAGCTTTTTTTTAATTACGCACTGATGTAAGGAAATTCCCAAATTGTCTTTGAAAATATGGGAGATGTAATATTTGCTTACATAAAAGTGATCGGCTATTTTATCTAAGGTCAGGGGAGAAGCTATGTTTGAGTTTATATAGTCCAAAATTATGTTGCAAAGCTGTTTTTGGGGGACGGAAGCAACATCGTTTTTTTCTTCGTAAATGATGCGGTTAATTTTTAATAAAATGGTCATTATATGTGTTATACAGGTTTCCTTTTTAAAAACACGTTCGCTGTTGTATTCCCGCCAGAGGTCTAAAAGATTACCGAAAAGCTCGTTAAACTGTATATAGTCAAGATGGTAGAAATATTGTTTGTTGGAGGTCGTAAAATCCATACCGAAAGATATACTTTCCGAATGGGAGGTTAAGCTGTTCATAAGGTCTTTATGAATCCAGAGGACGAATCTTCTGTAGGGGCAGCTTTCGTTTATTGTTTCGGGGAAATGGACGGTATCCGGAGGAATCAGTATAAAATCCCCCGGTTTTAAATTGCAGCGTTGGTCTCCCGCGGCATATTTTACCTTGCCCTCAAGGAAAAGATAAAGCTCATAGTGGCTGTGTTTGTGGGGTTCTATATTGCCCAAATTTATGTCTTTATAGTAAAATGCTTCAAAGTCAGCGGAATTTATCTGCTGACGCCATATGAAGGATATTGGTTCGTTGTACAAATTTTTAGATGCCATAAATTTTCAGCTCCTGTCCATTATGAAATAATTGCAAAAAAATTCTTCCTTTCAAATAATTATATAGCATTATGACAAGAAATGCAAGGTTTAAAACAAAGAAAACAATGTTTTAAGAGGGAAAATAACTATATAACCTGAGTTTAGGAGTATAACTAAAAAAATGGTGCTAAGCCACAGATTAG
>JAJQFB010000034.1 GCA_021201395.1 Clostridiales bacterium
ACAAAATATCTTTTGTCCCCTAAAAATTATGGTGTTAAATCTTAAAGACGGGTTCACCTGCAGCGGCTTAAAATTGCGCAAATTTTAAAGAAAATATGGTCTATTCCCCAAAAAAATTATTGTATTTTTCTTATTATCTGTTATAATATTATGTATGGGAGCGGCTCATTTATCACCCTTGAAAAATTTTTCACTTTTTTGTCGCGCCGCAAAGGCAGGCGGCAATTATAATATGAGGGCTTCTTATATCAGGGAGGTTTGGTTATGAGTGGAAACAACAACGGTTTAAACAATTCAAACGGTTCAATACATAATTCCGCTGAGAAAAACGGTTCTCAAAACGGTATTGATAACAGGATTGACTACAATATATCGGCATCAAGCCTTACGAGGAGCCTTTTTAAAGAGGACAGGGAGCCCGTAAAAACAGCGGACATCAAAAAACAGGAGGCAGAGGCTCGTGCCCTCAGGGAAGCAAGAGAAAAAGCAAGGGCTGAAAAAGCAAGGCTTCACAGAAGCTTAGACGATGAAGATATGTCCCACAACAGGCTCACCCTCAGAAGAGACGTTAATACGGAGCAAAAGCAGAAGAGTGCTTCCGGCTCCGAGGGAAAAGACAGGGAACAGACCCATCGCCCCTCAGAGGGCAGGACAAGTCAAAAAGCCCCCTCTTCCGAAAGCAAAAAACAGCCTGAAAAGGCTTCGCCTAAAAAAGCGGCGGCTTCAAAGCCTAAAAAAGAAAAGAAAGCCAAAAAGCAAAAAAAGGGCAGGAAAAGACTCAGAGATATGAATGTCTTTGAGAGAATTTTCTGGGTTTTTAAGTGCATAGTAAAAATTGCATTGGTTGCATTATTCAGTATCATTTTTGCCGGCATAGGGGCAGGCCTGGGAGTTTATATAGGCATAATCAGAAACGCCCTATCTTTAGAGCTTATTTCCATAGAGCCGGACTCATATACCTCCTTTGTATATGACTCAGACGGAACACAGGTAGACGAGTTCCACGGAGAGGAAAACAGAATATACGCCACCCTCGACCAAATTCCCGAAAATATGCAGCACGCCCTTATCGCCATAGAGGACGAAAGATTTTATACCCACAACGGCATCGACCTAAGGGGTATTGCCAGAGCGGCTTATTCAATCTTTTCCGGCAGCGACATTCAGGGCGCTTCAACCATAACACAGCAGCTTATTAAAAACAATGTTACAAAAGTAACGAGAAACGATATTGAAACAAAAATACAGGAGCAGTACCTTGCCGTAAAATATGAAGCTATGCTTACGGAAGAGCTTGGCTCAAAGGAAGCCGCAAAAGACTATATTTTGGAGCTTTATCTGAATACAATCTATCTAAACCACGGCTATAACGGTGTTCAGGTTGCGGCTCAGGGCTATTACAACAAGGACGTTTCCGAGCTTGACCTTGCGGAGTGTGCCGTTATTGCGGCTATTACAAATAACCCCTCCTATTACACACCGAGAAACAACCCGGAGAACAACAAGGTAAGACAGACTGAAATTCTGAATAAAATGCTTGAACAGGGCTATATTACACAGGCTGAGTATGACGAGGCAATAAACGAGGATGTATATTCCTATATTTCTTCCACCACAGGCAGTGCCGACACAACGGAGACGGTTATGCACACCTATTTCATAGACGGCCTTTTCGACCAAATTTCCGAGGATTTACAAGATAAATACAGCATAAGCGAAGCCCAGGCCAACTACCTTATTTATAACGGCGGCCTACAGATTTATTCAACCTGGGACAGAGATATTCAGTCCGTACTTGATGAAACATTTTCAGACGATTCCCTTTTCCCGTCGGCAGCCTATGAGCTGAGGGTAACCTATACGGTTTCCGTTGAGGACAGCGAAATGGGAAAACAGGAACACTCCGAGTATAACCAGTATGTAAAGAGCACGGAAGCGGCCGATGAATATGTTGCAAACAAGAGAGCGGATGTACAAAGCGGCTTAAGCTCTGCGGAAAGCATTATTGCGGAAAAGGCGACATATACAATAGAGCCTCAGGCGGCCATGGTAATTGAGGATTATCACACAGGCTATGTTAAGGCTCTTATAGGCGGAAGAGGCGAAAAAACCGTAAGCCGAGGCTTTAACAGAGCCACAAATTCCGCCAGACAGCCCGGTTCCGTTTTCAAGGTTCTTGCGGCCTACGCCCCCGGCATAGACACGGGAGTTTTGACAGCCGCAAGCCCCATAGAGGACTCGCCCTTCACGGCGCCCGACGGCTATTCCCCCTCAAACTGGTGGGGCAGCAGCTACAGAGGTATGGCTAATCCCCGACTTGGTATACAAAATTCTATGAACGTTGTTACCGTTAAGGCTATGGATATGGTAGGGGTTGATACCTGCTATGACTACCTTATGAATTTCGGCTTTACTACCCTTGAAAACGATAACCACCTTGCTACGGCCTTAGGCGGCTTAACCTACGGCGTGACACAGCTTGAAGTAACGGCGGCCTACGGCACTATAGGCAACGGCGGCGTCTACAAAAAGCCCACACTTTACACAAAGGTTTTAGACCACAACGGAAACGAGCTTTTAAACTATGACACAGACTTTGAGGACAGACAGGTTCTCTCTTCGGGAGCAGCCTACGTTCTTATAGATATGATGAAGGACGTTATTACTAAGGGTACAGGTACAAGTGCGGCTTTCAGAAATATAAGTATGCCTATTGCAGGAAAAACGGGAACCACAACCGACACAAAGGACTTATCCTTCGTGGGAATGACCCCCTACTATGTTGCCGGAGTATGGCTTGGCTATGACGAATATGACAGCACGGTTCAGAATATGAATAATCTGAACCAGTCCTCCCATATGGTGGTTTGGCGAACCTGTATGGAAAAGATTCACCAAAATCTTGCAACAACGGACTTTGATATGCCCTCTGATGTCGTCCGGGAATATGTCTGCTCATACAGCGGTATGCTTCCCAACAGCGGCTGTTCAGGCCACTATGAATATTTCGTAAAGGGAACGGAGCCTACGGAATACTGTTTAGGCCACTCGGCTAAGCTATATCTGGACAGCAAATATACCACAAGCGGCTATGACTACAGCTCATATTACACAGGCTCCGGAGAGGATGACAGCGATGAGGACGAAGATGAGTGGGACGAGGAGAATATAGACCTTGACCCCTCGGAAGAGGACTTGCAGGACGCCTATGACGCCGAATTCGGTGATTTATTTGACGGCGGCGCAGCAGGTCAGGACGGCGGCTATCAGGACGGCGGCGGAGGGTCATATGACGACGGCGGAGGAGGCTATGAAGCCCCGGCGGAGACTCCCCCGGATAATTCCCAATCTGCTCCGGCAGAGACCACCCCTGCGGATACCTATCAGGAATATTATGACGAACCCGTTCATTGAAACAGCTTTGTTTTTTAAAGCAGAAAAAATATAAAAATCAAGAAAGGATGAATGAAAAATGAAAAAATTTATTGCGGCTCTTGCCGTGGCTGTAATGGCTTTAAGCCAAACGGCCTACTGCGACGGAGAGGTTAATGTAGTTGTAAACGGAACAGCTATTGAAGCTCAGGGCATTATTGTTGACAGCACGACTCTCGTACCCGTAAGAGGTGTTTTTGAAGAGCTCGGCTTTGAGGTAAGCTATGACGCAGACACGAAAACAGCAGTCTTAGAAAACAGCAAATACACCGTTTCTATGACAGCCGGCGACACGGTTATCTATGTAAACGGCGAGGAAGTAACTCCCCCCGTTCCCCAGCAGATTTACGAGGGCAGCTTTATGCTCCCCTTGAGAACAGTAGCCGAAGCAATAGGAGCTGAGGTTGACTGGGACGGCGACACCAAAACCGCCACGGTAACAAAGAGTACGGGTCTTAAAATAGGCGGAATACAGTCTCTGTAAGGCGGTGAGGGGTTATATGAAAAATTCCCTGAAGAAATGGGTCAAAAAAAAGACCCTGAAATGCACAAAAAGGCTTTTCCGGGACGGAGTCTGTCTCTTTGTTTTCAGGCTTTATAACAGACTGTGAAAAATAAAAAGGGAACAGAAGCAAGGTTTAATATCCTGCTCTTCTGTTCCTTTTATTTGCAGCTTATTTTATAAATTTGCCCGTAACGGGTATCTTTGTTTGGCGGTAAAATTCAGGCTTTTCGGCTTTAAAGGCTTCAACAGGCAGTATCCTTGAAAGATAGGAGTCTGTCTTTTTAAGTGTAAAGACCTGAACACCCTGTGTGTTTTTGGTAGTTTTAAGGGGTATAAGGCTTGAATTTATAAGCCCTGCCTTATTGTCGTTTCTTATTAAAACTATGTCCTCGCCGCCTAAAATATGAACAGCCCCTATAAGCCTTGACCTGTCGGAATAGGCGTTTATAATCTTCTTTCTGTTAAGCTTTGTCTTGTAAGCCTCAAGAGGAACTTTCGCCGCCTTTCCGTTTTCAAAGGCAAAGACAATTTCTCCGCCGTAGTCCTCGGTTGCTGCCATAAAGACTATTGTTTCGTCGGCTTCAAGGGGGAGAATATTGTTTAAATAGCTGCCCATTGTACTGGCCTTGCACTCCGCAAGATCGTAAATTTTGACCTTGTAGACAGTCTGCTTATTTGAAAAGAGGAGAAGCTCCTTTTTGTTGGAGGTTTCTATCTCCTGAATGATTTCGTCCTCCTCCTTAAGCTTGTGGTCTCCCGAAAGACGCAGGGAATTAAGGGTTATTTTCTTAAAATAGTTGCCCCTTGTCAAAAACAGCTTAACGCCGTAGTCCTCTATTGTATTTTCAATAGCTACGGGCTTTATGTCCTCGGCATATATAATGTCCGTTTTCCTATCTTTTCCGAATTTCTTTTCGACTTCTTTCAGGTCGCGGCAGATTATGTTTTTTATCTTGCTGTCGCTTGTGAGTATGCCTTGAAGCTCCGCTATGTCATGCTCAAGCTGCTGCATATCCTTAACCTTATTTAAGAGATATTCCCTGTTCAGGTTCCGAAGCTTAATCTCCGCTATAAATTCGGCCTGAGGCTCGTCTATGTTAAAGCCCTCCATAAGGTTGGGTATAACCATTGACTCCTTTTCCGTTTCCCTTATTATGGCAATGGCAAGATCAATGTCCAAAATTATTTTGTTAAGCCCCGAAAGCAGGTGATACTGCTCCTTTTTTTTCTCAAGGTCATAGGTTGTCCGCTTTTTAATGCAGTCCTTTCTGAAAGCTGTCCACTCGTCCAAGATTTCCTTTATGCCCATAACCTTGGGAGAGCCGTTTACCAAAATATTGAAGTTGCAGCTGAAGCTGTCGCAAAGGGGCGTAAGCTTGTAAAGCTTCTCCATAAGAAGGTCAGGGTCTGCGTTTCTCTTTATGTCTATTGTTATTTTAAGGCCGTTTAAATCCGTTTCGTTTCTTATGTCGTTTATTTCCTTTATTTTGTTTGTCTTTACAAGCTGTATTATTTTGTCTATAATAGCCTCAATATTCGTGGAATAGGGTATCTCATAAACCTCTATTAAAGACAGCTTTTTGTCATAGCGGTATTTGGAGCGGACCTTAAAGCTGCCTTTTCCCGTGTTGTAGACCTGATCTATTTCCTTTTTGTCATATATAAGCTCTCCCCCTGTTGAAAAATCAGGGGCTTTTATATATTCCGTTAAATCAACATCCTTGTTTTTGATGTATGCAGCGGTTCCCTGACAGATTTCCCTTAGGTTAAAGCTGCATATATTTGAAGCCATGCTTACGGCTATGCCCTGATTGGGAGTGACGAGAACGTTGGGAAAGGACACGGGGAAGAGGACGGGTTCCTTTAGGGTTCCGTCGAAGTTATCCGTAAATTCCACCGTGTTTTTGTCGATGTCCTTAAAAATTGTCTGACAGAAAGGGTCAAGCTTAACCTCTGTATATCTTGAGGCTGCAAAGGCCATATCCCTCGAAAACTGCTTTCCGAAATTTCCCTTTGAGTCTACAAAGGGGTGCAAAAGAGCGCCGTTTCCCCTTGTCAGACGAACCATAGTTTCATAAATAGTCATATCCCCGTGGGGGTTCAGCTTCATAGTCTGGCCTACTACATTTGTGGATTTCGTCCTTGCCCCCGTCATAAGCCCCATTTTATACATTGTGTAAAGGAACTTTCTATGGGCGGGCTTAAAGCCGTCTATCTGTGGGATTGCCCTTGAAACTATAACGCTCATAGCGTAGGGCATATAGTTAAGCTCTAAGGTGTCGGTTATGAGCTGCTCCGTATATTTATCGGGAATTTCCCTCAGGGGTTTTGTTGTTTTTTTCTTAGCCACTTTTATGCCTCCTTACGACAGCTCTGTCAAATCTATATATTTATAGCCGAAGCTCTGTATGTGTTCCTTCCTGCCGTTTAGGTCATCTCCTAAAAGCATATCGAAAACACGGGCCGTGTTTTCCACGTCCGCCGGGCAAACCTGTATAAGCCGCCTTGTCTCCGGATTCATTGTGGTCTGCCACATCATTTCCGGCTCGTTTTCGCCTAAACCTTTGGAACGCTGAATATGATATTTGCCCTTTATTTTGGCAAGAATATCGGCTTTTTCCTTTTCCGTATAGGCAAAGTAGGTGTTTTTGCCCGCTGTTATTTCATAAAGAGGAGATTCGGCAATGTAGACCCTTTTTTGCTCTATAAGAGTAGGTGTCAGACGGTAGAGCATAGTCAAAACAAGTGTTCTTATCTGGAAACCGTCTACGTCGGCATCTGTGCAGATTATTATTTTGTTCCACCTTAAATTGTCTATGTCGAAAGAGTTTAAATCCTTGTTGTGTTTTGTGGTTATTTCCACTCCGCAGCCCAAAACCTTTAAAAGGTCTGTAATTATGGGGCTTGCAAAAATCTTTTCATAACCCGCCTTAAGACAGTTCAAAATCTTTCCTCTTATGGGCATAATCCCCTGAAATTCAGAGTCCCGGCCCAAAATAACGGAACCCATAGCCGAGTCGCCCTCTACGATGTAAAGCTCACGGCGGCTTACGTCTTTCGTTCGGCAGTTTACAAATTTCTCAACCCTGTTGTTCATATCTATATTGCCCGTAAGCTTTTTCTTTATGGCCACTCTCGTCTTTTCGGCGGTTTCACGGCTTCGCTTGTTTACTATAATCTGGGCGGCTATCTTATCGGCGTCGGCCTTGTTTTCCGTGAAGTATATTTCAAGCTGTTCCTTTAAATAAGCCATCATTGCCTCCTGTATGAATTTGTTTGTAATTGACTTCTTCGTCTGGTTTTCATAGCTTGTAACCGTTGAAAAGGAGTTTATAATCAAAACAAGGCTGTCCTCTATGTCTGAAAACTGTATCTTCTTTTCGTCCTTTTTATATAAATTATTGTTTTTCAGGTATTTGTCAACAGCGTAGACAAAGGCGGTATGAACAGCCTTGTCAGGGGAGCCGCCGTGTTCCAGAAAGCTTGAATTGTGATAATATTCAAGCATATTTACATCATTTGAAAAGCAAAAGGCCACCTGATATTTAAGCTTGTATTCGGGCTTGTCCTCTCTGTCTCTGCCCTTTGTTTCCGTCTGTAAAAAGGCCACATCGGAAATTGTCTTTTCCCCTACTGTTTCCTTTATATAGTCCTTTATTCCCTCGGGGTAGCAAAACTCGGAAACCTCTCCTGTTTCTTCATCGGTTAAAACAAAGGTAAGGCCTGCGTTTACTATGCACTGCCTCCTGAGGGTTTCCTTAAAATAGTCAAGGCTTATGTTTATATCCGTAAAGACCTCCCTGTCAGGCCGCCATTTTATAAAGCTGCCCGTGGTTCTGCCTTTATAGGGTGTCTTTTTAAGCCCTCCTATGTTTTCTCCCTTTTCAAAGCTTAAGGAACACTTAAAGCCGTCCCTTAAAATTTCAACCTCCATATATTCGGAGCTGTACTGTGTGGCACAGAGACCCAGACCGTTAAGCCCCAAACTGAACTCATAGCTTTCACCCTCGTTGTTTAAATATTTTCCCCCTGCGTAAAGCTCACAGAAAAGAAGCTCCCAGTTGTATTTTTTCTCCTTTTGGTTGTAGTCAACGGGTATACCCCTGCCGTAGTCCTTTACGGAAACGGACCTGTCTGTGTATCTCACTATCTCTATTCTGTTTCCGAAGCCCTCTCTGGCCTCGTCTATTGCGTTTGAAAGTATCTCAAAGACAGAATGACAACAGCCCTCTATACCGTCTGAGCCGAATATAACCGAGGGTCTTAGCCTAACTCTGTCCGCCCCTTTAAGGGCCGTAATACTTTCATTCCCGTAATCGTTTTTAACATTTTTTTCCATAATCATACATCCTTAATAATTTTCATTTCTGATAAATAACACTCTCGCTTCCTTAGATTAACCTATTTTAGAGAATTTTTCAAGTCTTTTTTTTAGCTTGGGACAAATGCACGAGTTACGAAGCTGTTACGGAAGCTTTGAGAATGTACGGTACCCATTAAAAATTATTTTCATTTACACATAGGTTTGCAGCAAACGACTTCGGACAGCACTGATATTCAACAATTTGAGTTTAGCTTTTTCAGCCGAAAAATAAAGGGACTGTGGAAAAATTGAATTTTCGATTTTCACAGTCCTGTCTTTTTTAACAATAGTTTAGCCTCGGCTCCAAAGCCTTTTTTGCTTTTTATTTATTAATCCATAGGGCCGCTATAGGGCTCAAACTCCGAGGGGAAAAGAATATCCTCCGTTATTTGGGCGCAGTCTATAATGCAGCCCCGGCAGCTTCTTATTCTGTCGGTTATGCCGTCTGTTCCTCTGAGCTTATTGCACATAACGGTTGTGTTTTTTTCTGTGAATTTTTCCTCCATACTCCTGCCTAAGGCAAAGGTGTCAAGCTTTGTTTGGGGCTTAGACAGATTACCGTCGCTGTTTTTAAGCCCTGCAAGCATTATCATACCGCAGACTGCTCCGCAGGTTTGGTTGGTGCCGACTATACCTAAACCGAAGCCCTCCGCCGCCCGAAAGGCTGTTTTTTCGTCCATACCCAAAAGCTCGCTGTAGGCGCAGGCTACGGCCTGAGCGCAGTTATAGCCCTTTTTGTGATTTTCATATGCAACAGATACTCTGCTTTTCTGCATACTTATCCCTCCTTTTAAAAAATTACAATAATTTTACACTTTTTATTTTATCATAAATCCCCAAAATTTTCAATATATATATGAAAGATAATATTTTGGGAGGGCATTATGAAAAAGCTGAAAGCATTGTTTTTATTTTTATCTGCTGTTTTTATTATGGCGGCCTGTTCCGGCGGAGATAAGGTTTCCGACTATGAAAAAATTCACAGCCGCCTGTCGGCTATGACAGCCTACAGAGCGGTCTGCCGGGTTACATACTGCAAGAGTAAGACGGAAAATACATACGTTATAAATCAAACGGCTGAATCGGGAGGAAAATATAAAATTGAGGCAGTGGAGCCGAAAGATTTGGAGGGAACGTCGATTTTATTTGACGGGAACCTGATTTGGTTGTATAATTCAAGTATAGACAGCAAGCTTCAGGTCGCCTCGGGGGAAAATGACAGGAAAAAGGAAATTATACTTTTTACCTTTTTGAAAAACGAAACAACCTCCGGAGCCGAGGCCGCCGTTTCCGCTTCCTCTTCAAAGGGGGAGAAATATGTGGTTTTGGAGGCCTCTATTCCCGGCGGAGACAGTAATTATTCAAAGGAAGCTCTGTATGTCGATATAAAGACAGGAAACCCCTCAAGGCTCGTTATATATGACGGGGACGGAGAGGAATATATAACCGAGGAATTTACCGAGTTTGAATATAATCCGGAAATTTCCGAAAGCGAATTTAAAATCGCCTCTGAAATTATAAAAGGTCAGGACGGGAAGTAAAAAAAGGAAAGGTGCTTTATGACAAACTACCAAAGAGTAACAGCCGAAATCAATTTAGACAATTTGGCTTACAACATAAGAAACATTAAGAACCGGGCCGGGAACAAAAAGGTCTTAGCCGTTGTAAAAGCGGACGCCTACGGTCACGGAGCCGTTGAAGCGGCCAAGGTCTGTCTTTTTAACGGGGCGGAATACCTTGCCGTGGCAAACTGCGACGAGGGTGTAAGCCTGAGAGCAAACAATATTACGGCTCCTATTCTTATTTTAGGCTATACCTTAAGCGGAGATTTAAAGACGGTTATCAAAAACAACATAGCGCAAACCGTCTATTCAAGGGAAACTGCGGAGGAAATATCAAGAGAGGCTCTCAGTCTTAATATGACCTGTAGGATACATATTAAAATAGACACGGGTATGGGGCGTCTGGGCTTTTTGCCCAACGAAAAGAGCATAGAGGAAATTATGTATATAAGCCGCCTGCCGGGGATTTTTATCGAGGGAATTTTTACGCACTTCGCCGAGGCGGACAGTGCCGACAAAAACTATACCCTGCTTCAGGCGGAAAGGTTTGCCTATGTCTGCAATGCTCTTGAGGAAAGAGGGCTTATGCTTATAAAGCACTGTGCAAATTCCGCCGCCATACTGGATATGCTCCCCGGTTTGGGCTGTGATATGGTAAGGGCCGGCATAATACTCTACGGCTGTTACCCCTCGGAGGAGGTTAGCCGAAGCGTGGATATAAAACCCGTTATGAGCCTTAAAGCCCGCATAGCCTACGTTAAAACCTTAACCGCAGGCTCCCCCGTAAGCTACGGCAGAACCTTTACGGCAAAGAGGGATATGAGGGTGGCTACCGTGCCTGTAGGGTATGCAGACGGATATATGAGGTGTCTTTCAAACAAGGCGAGGGTTATTGTAAAGGGAGCCTATGCCCCTGTTATAGGCAGGGTCTGTATGGATCAGTTTATGATAGACGTAAGCGAAATACCCTCTGTTGAAATGGGAGATCAGGTCATACTTTTGGGGGAGGGAGCCGGGCTTAAAATAGACGCCGACGAGCTTGCCCGTTTGGCAAATACAATAAGCTATGAGGTACTCTGCGCCGTAAGTAAAAGAGTTCCGAGATTATATATAAAAGAGGGGAAGCCCGTAAAAATAATCAATTATATAAAAATGGCTTAAGTATAAAAAATACACCTATAGTCAATAATAGAATCAAATGAAAAAGACTCAAGACAGTCTTTACGGACATATAGGGGTGATTTTTTTGATAATAAAGCGAGGAGATATATTTTATGCCGATTTGAGTCCCGTTATAGGGTCGGAACAGGGAGGGATCCGCCCTGTGCTTGTTGTTCAAAACGACATAGGGAACAGATATTCCCCTACGGTTATAATCGCCGCCATAACCTCTCAGATAAAAAAGGCAAAAATGCCCACGCACATCGAAGCGGACTCAAGGATATATTCCCTCCTTAAGGACTCAGTGGTTCTTTTGGAACAGATAAGAACAATAGACAAAAAACGTCTGAGGGAAAAAATAGGACATCTGAACAAAAGCCTTATGACAAAGGTGGACAAAGCGCTTTTAATCAGTCTGGGACTGTAAAAAAGTCTCGTCAGACTGCACGGCAGAATCATGAATTTTTACAAAAATGTTACAGAAAGGTTTTAACTACCTTAATTAACAGGTCATCATCCATAGAGC
>JAJQFB010000101.1 GCA_021201395.1 Clostridiales bacterium
CTTTGTTATGCAACTTTTTATTTATTGTACAAAATTTCTTACTTTCACGTTATTATCCTTATAATCATAAATACCGTTACAATAATTCCCGCAAGAACCGTTATTCCGTATATTTTACGGGATTCGGGGTCTTGTTTTTCTTTAAGAAAATAATATGCCCCGAAAGCAAATATTGCCAAACCTATAATAAGAAAAATTACGTTAATAATTGATGTCATTTTTGTACCTCCATTTAAGCAGTAAAGCCGAATTGATAATTACAAGCACAGAGCCGCAGTTGTGGACGAGGGCGCCTATTACAGGGTTTAAAAGCCCTGCTGCGGCCAGTATGATTGCTATAAAATTAAGTGTCATTGAAAAGGTCAGATTGCATTTTATGGTTACGGCCATTCGCTTTGAGAGCCTTATAAGATGGGGCAGCTCTTTAATGTCATCGTTTATAAGGGCAATGTCCGCCGCGTCTACGGCTATGTCGCTTCCGGCCGCACCCATAGCGATTCCCGTGTGAGCCTTTTTAAGAGCAGGGGCGTCATTTATACCGTCGCCTATCATACATGCCTTTTTTCCCTCTTTATAAAGCCCCTCTATTATTTTAAGCTTATCCTCCGGCAGACAGCCGTAGTGTATCTCCTCTATGCCTGCCTTTTCCCCTATGCTTAAAGCCGCATTTTTATTGTCCCCCGTAAGCAAAACAGGCTTAACCTTGCAGGCCTTAAGGCGGCTTACGGTTTCGGCGGCCTTTTCCCTTAAGCTGTCCTCGAGAGCCGTAAAGCCCGCTGCCTTGCCCTCAACAGCCGCATAAATTACGGTGTCTCCCTTTTCCGAAAATTCCTCTCCTGCCGCTAAAATTTCAGGGCTAACGGTTATTCCTCTTTCCGAAAGAAGCTTTAAATTCCCTGCAATAATTTTTTTGCCCGAAACAATGGCTTCAACTCCTCTGCCCTGTATAAGCCTGAAATCTTCGGCTTCCGGCAGAGCTTTTTTATCGCCTCTATAGCTTTTAACAATGGCCTTTCCCAAAGGGTGTTCAGAACGCACTTCAACTCCTGCTATGTATGTATAGAGAAGCTCATTACTTATTTCGCTGTCAAAAGAGCGTACTTCACATACCTTAGGCTCTCCCTCGGTCAGGGTTCCGGTTTTGTCAAAGGCAGCGCAGTCAACCTCCGCCAGTCTTTCAAGGGCGACTCCCTCCTTTACGAGAAAGCCGTGCTTTGCGGCATTGCCTATTGCGGCCATAACAGCCGTCGGGGTAGCCAAAACAAGGGCGCAGGGGCAGAATACAACCAAAATCGTAACGCTTCTTATTGCCTCCCCCGTAACAAGAAAGGTCAGCAGAGCCGCCGTAAGGGCAATAACCACAATCCACGTGGCCCACCTGTCCGCAAGCCTGACTATTTTGGCCTTTCCTGCGTCAGCCGATTTAACAAGCTTTATCATTCGGGCAAGGGAGCTGTCCTCTCCTACCTTAACCGCCCTCATATCAAAGGAGCCGAAGCGGTTTATTGTTCCGCTTAAAACCTCGTCCCCTGCGGCTTTGTCAACGGGCATACTCTCTCCCGTCATAACAGCCTCGTCTACGGAGCTTTGACCCTCTGTAATCACTCCGTCTACGGGGATTGTCTCTCCCGGGAAAAGCCTCAGAATATCCCCTGCCTTAACCTCCTCGGCGGCAACAATTTTTTCTCCATCCTCGGTTATAAGCCTTGCCGTTCGGGGCGTAAGCTTGACAAGGCTCTCTATGCCGGCTCTGGCTCTTGCTACGGTTAAATCCTCCAAAAGAGCGCCGAGCTGCATAATAAAGGTAATTTCCCCGGCGGCGAAAATTTCTCCTATTATAACTGAAGCTATAAGGGCAAGGGAAACCAAAACATCGGCCTTTATGTCAAAGGCGGTGACAAGCCCTATAACGGCTTCAAGCATAATGGGAACACCGCAGAGAACTATGGCAATCCAAGCAGGGTTAAGGGACAGGGTATCTCCCCTAAAAAGGCTTGAGGCAAGGGCTATACCGGAAATTACCAAAAATATAATATCCCTCTTAATACCTCCCCATTCCAAAAGCTGTTCAATTTTTTTCATATTGCGGTTTTTCCTCCTTCCTTTGTACCCTTACGGGTATCTGTATATTATATATTATACATATGGGGGTATAGGTTTGTCAAGAGGGAAATAAAAAACGGCCTGTTTTTTTCAGCCGTCTTTTTATCATCATATAATTATATCATATTCGCAAATCTTTCAACCGCTTTTGTGAAGCTTGCTATAGTTTTGTCTGCGTCGCCGTTTTCTATGCCGTCTCTTACGCAGTGTTTTATGTGTCCCTCAAGAACAACCTGACCCGCCTTGTGAAGAGCGGACTTTGCGGCGTTTATCTGAGACAGAATATCCTCGCAGGGTACGTCCTCGTCTACCATTCTGTCTATGGCCTGAACCTGTCCTATTATTTTTTTAAGTCTGCGGTGAAGATTTTCTGCGTCCATGCACTGTCTCACAATAAAACCTCCTTTTATGCCGTTTCTATTGTAAATTCGGCGGAAAATTCCTCTGACGGTTCCAAGCTTCTTTCCCCGAATTTGTCCTTAAGCTCACCCTCAAAGCCCTCATTGTCACACCTGCCTATCCACGGTTCAAGACATACATAGGGCGCCCCGGCCTTAGGCTTAGACCACAGCCCGAAAGAGTCAAACCCCTTGCAGCTTACGGTTATATAAGGTGTCATATCGGGATAGAGCAAACTCGCCTTTTCAACCTGTCCGCCGTCAAAAATAAGGGCGTCATTGTCAAAGAGACTTTCCTCAAGCCTTATAAGCCCCTCTGTTTCCTTTTCGTCTTTGTAGAGAACGGAGCCGCTTTCGCCGTCTATTAAAACATATTTAAGCTTATCCCGGCCGAGCCTTACAAAATAATCTCTCTTTTCCGTTCCCGGAAGCAGGGGGCAGTTAAAGGCCGGATGGGCGCCTATTGAAAAATACATAGTGTCATTACCCGTGTTTTTAACCAGATAGCCCACTTTCAGGGTTCTGCCCTCAAGACTGTGGGTTATAATAAGCTCAAAATCAAAAGGGTAGATTTTTTTGCTCTCTTCATCGGAAATAAGCCTGTGGGAAAGGCTTTTGCCGTCACTTCCCAAAAATTCAAATTCCCTGTCCCTTGCGAAGCCGTGCTGACCCATAGGGTATTTTCTGCCCTTGTGGGTGTAAAAGCCGCCGTTTACCTTTCCCACAAAGGGAAAGAGAACGGGGGCGTGTCTTGCCCAGTAGGCCGGGTCGGCATTCCAAAGTACCCGCTGAGACTTTTCCTTGTCGAAAATGCCCGAAAGCTCCGCCCCGAAATCCGCAATTTCCACCTTCAAAAATTCGTTTTCCAAAACTCTCATAAAATACCTCCCTAAATTTTCTGTAAAATCTCTTATAATTATTATAAAGGCTTTTAATGAAAATTTCAACAGATATTTTTATATAAAGTGTTTTTATTCAATATCTTCCGGTGATAATGGTTCCGAAACAAGGGTTCGTCAAGTCTGCATTTTATAATTTTGAAGCAGTAAGAGCCGTAATCGCAAAAGCCCGGCTGTTTCATATACTCCGGAATAACCGCTTTTGCCCTTTCCTCTGAGGAAAAAACGCCCAGTTTCTTTCTCTCGGTATACTCTTCGCCCCTCTGTTTTCAATTTTCAATTATTGCTATTTAGATTTGTTATACCGAAATTATTTTGCTTTGTAAAGGTTTTTACAACTTTTCCGGGACTATGCTTTGCGGCTTTTAATGTCTGAAAATCCGGTTATAAGGGCGGAAACGGTTAAGATTGCTCCTATAACCCAGTAGACGGTTGTAAGCCTGTTTGTCGTTCCGTATATTTCCAAAATCCCTTTTATGATACAGCCCACTGTCAGAGTTGCTGCTGCCGAGTTCCAAAGGTTAAAGGCCGCACGGCTTATTTTAGGGCTTTTGCCTAAGAGTGAGGCTCCGCAGGCAGGCAGGGCGCCGCCGATTAGGGGTATTGCAAAGGCATATATCATATAGTTTGAATATACCTCGTGGCTGAAATGTTCATATACAGCCCCGAAAAGCATACAGAAAACAGAAATAACCAAATATACAAGGCCTGTTTTTTTAAAATTAATATCCGATGTATACAATGTCGCTGACACTCCTTTCCTTTATTGTTTTGCCGTTTGTGGTGGGCTTGTTTACAACCGTACCGTTAAAATACATTACCGAGGAGCCGCCGCCGTCTAAGTTATAGGCTGTTTTTACGCCCAATTCCCGCATAAATTCGGCTAATTCGTAAAGGGTCAGACCCTCGCTTTCGTCCGTTCTGCCATCGGAAACCACAAAAACATAGTGGAGACTGTCTATAATTCCTATAGCCGTTCGGGGGTTGCTTGCCTTTGCCTTTCCCACCTCGTCCTCTTCGGTAACGGTAATTTCACCCTTTTCCAAAAGCCCCGGTCCGAAAGACCAAACCTGCCAAGCTCCGTTATTTAAAAGCTCCTCTGCCGTAACTTCATTCTCGTTTATAATCTCAAGGGAGCCGTCGCCGTAAATAACCAAATCCTCTTGATTATCCGCCGCTGTGTTCCTGTAGAGGACGCCGTTTCTCAGAACATAGCCCTCCTCCCTTGCACCGTAATAATCCCCGTTTATTGCCAAAAAGGCATTGTTTGAAGCCGCTAAATCCGAGGTTTTTTCCGTTATGTTCTTTCCGTAGGCATTTTCCGCAAAGGCCGTTTTTATAAAATCAGCGGAGTTCACCGTTATGTCGCCTACGTAAACAGAGGTGTCGTTTGTTCTGTATTCCGTGACGGTTATTGTGAAATTTTTGTCGCTGTAGGAGTTTTCGGAGATAACGGCTGAGGTCATAGGCATAAGCTCCGATATGCTGTTCTCGGAGAGGGCATTGTCTGAAATTTCTGTTGTTGTTTCCGTTTTATTCTCTTTTTTGCCGCCGTGACGGCTGTCCGGAGCGTGAGAGGGCTTGTTTTCGGAGCCTGCGGAAACAGAGGGGCTTTCCGTTGTAATTTCCGGGCTTTCCGTTTCCGCCGAGGCTATGGCTTCCGTTTCAACGGAAACAGGCTGATACACCCTTTTTATTACAAAGGTGTCTAAAAGTGTATAAGCCGTAAAGCCTGTCAGCGCTAAGCCGTACATAACCGCCCACACATATTTTTTTCTGATAAAATTCATATTGTCTGCCTCCTAAATATAAACAGTCTCTGAACAAGAAAGCTTAGCCCGAAGAAAATTATTTCCGTCAGAGGCTTTGCTATGAATCTGTTTAGACCGAGGCCGTACACAAGGGCGTTTAAAACAAGTGTGTTTCCTATTAAAATAACAACAGCAAGAAGAATATATTTTGCTCCTGCTCTGTATATATTTTCGCTGCTTTTAAACACAAGCTCTCTGTTCATAGAAAAATTTACTGTTCCGCTTATAATTCTTGCCGCTATGTTTGAGGCTGTAAGGCCTGTGCTTAAGCCCGAAAGAAGAACGGAAAACAGGCCGAAAAGCAGGTAGTCTATTACAAAACAGGACAGGGAGGATAAGGAAAATTTTATAATTTCCCGATATATTTTGTAGGAGTCTTTTATTGTGTTAAAATGGGAGCCTGCGTTATTTTCAAAGTAAATAGTAAGTATTGGAACCTCTTTAACAGGCAGGCCGCTGTCTGCAAAGTAAAGCAGAACATTCATTTCATATTCATATCTTTCGCCGGGGATATTAACCATAATCGGCATAAGCCTGCTGCTAAATGCCCTTAAGCCCGTCTGTGTGTCATATATTTTTACTCCTGTAGAGGCCTTAAAAACAAGCCTTGTTATTGAATTTCCCAAACGGCTCCTTAGGGGTACGTTTTGTTCGAGGCTGCGGCTGCCTAAAATAAGAGTGTTTTCGTATGTTTCGGCGGCACAGCAGACATTCATTGCGTCTGTGACGGCGTGCTGGCCGTCGGCGTCCATAGTTACGACAGTGTAGGGCTCTTCAAATCTTTCGGCTATATATTTAAAGCCCATTTTAAGGGCGGCGCCCTTGCCCCTGTTTTCGCTGTTGAAAAGAACCGTACCGAATTTTTCGGCGGCCTCGAATATGTCCGCATAGCCTATGCCGCTGCCGTCGTCTACCGTAATTACAATAAAGCCCTCGTCAGCCGCAATTTCCATAACGGAAAGAAGAAGCTCCGTAGGCTCATAGGCCGGAATAAGGGCAATCCGTGTTTTACAGTTCATAAATACAACCCCTTTCAAATAATTTCCTTAAATATAGAATAGGCTATGCCGATTAAAATAAAATTAGATATAAGTTATTCTATTATGAAAGCTGTATAATATTTGGTTTACAGTAAAAAAGCACAAGTGAAAAGCCCCGTTTCACAGGGAAGCGGAGCTTAACGCATAAACATACAAAGAGCCGGGAATTTAATCTATCATTAAAGGCCTGCCATCTGAGGAAGAATCATTGTTACCGCAGGGATATAGGTAACAATCAACAGACCTATAAGAATAGCCACATAATACATAAGCATATAGGGTATAGCCTTTGCAAGGGTGGTCTTTCCTACCTTAATAGCCACAAAGAGCGTATTTCCTACGGGAGGAGTAATATTTCCTATACAGAGGTTGTAAACAAGCATTAAGCCGAAGTGAACCGGCTCCATACCGAAGCTCCGGGCTATAGGCAGGAAGAGAGGTGTGAATATAAGTATAGCGGGAGTTACATCCATAAATGTTCCGGCAATAAGAAGTATAATGTTCATAATGAGAAGAAGAATATATTTGTTGTCGGTAATTCCCAAAAGAACAGCCGATATGGCCTGGGGAATCTGTGTAAAGGCCATAACCCAGCTTAAAATGTTGGATACACCGATGAGGAAAACTATCATACCGCTCATTTTAGCGCTTTCAACAAGAATTTCCTTAAAGGACTTCCATGTTATGTTTTTGTAAAGTATGCCCAAAACAAGTGCATAAACAACGGCCACCGCCGAACCCTCCGTAGCCGTAAACACACCGCAGACAATACCGCCGATAACGACTACTATAAGCGAAAGGGAGGGAAGCGCCCTTAACGTAACAAGGCCGAAATTCTTAAGGCTGAATTTTTCCTTTGTGCCCGTATAGCCTTTTTTCTTAGCTATGATTATGGCTACAACTATACAGCATACAGCCCAGATTATACCGGGAACATAGCCTGCAAGGAAGAGAGCGGCTACTGAGGTTCCTCCGGAAACAAGGGAGTAAGTAATAAGAGTGTTTGAGGGAGGAATCAAAAGACCCGACGGAGCTGAGGCACCGTTTGTTGCTGCACAGACAGCCTTGTCATAGCCTAATTCTTCTTCACCCTCGGCTACCATATTTCCCACGGCAGCGGCGGCCGCCGAAGCAGAGCCCGAGATTGCCCCGAAGAGAGCGTTAGCACCTACGTTTGTTACCATAAGAGAGCCGGGAAGCTTTCCCAAGATTGCGTTTACGAAGTCAACAAGCCTTTTCGCTATACCGCCCTGATTCATAAGATTACCGGCAAGGATAAAGAAAGGAATAGCCGTAAGACTGAATTTGCTCATACCTACAAAGGTTCTCTGAGCCGCCGTAACAACCGATATGTCAAGGGGTACTGTCCGCACGATTGCCACAAGAGAGGATATACCGATTGCATAAGAAATAGGTACGCCGAAAGCAAGCAGAACCGCAAGAACAACAATAATTATAAGTAATGATTCAATAGCCATTAATTATACCCCCTTTCCTTTACATATATCAACAACATTTAAAACAGTATAAATCATATTTATAATACCGCAAAGGGGCATTACTATATAAAATATGCCTATTGCAACACCCAAGGACGAGGTAAGCTGACCCATAGCCAAAACCGTAATCTGAAATCCGCCGTATATGAGTATTGCTGCGGCGAACAAAAACGCTATAACCTCGGCTGAAATAAGGAAAGCTTTCTGAGCCGTCTCCCCCATTTTTTCAACAAGAATGGGAATATTCATATGTCCTCTTTCTCCTGTTACAACACAGGCACCCAAAAGCGCCATCCAAGCGAAAAGATAGCCTACAAGCTCCTCTGACCATGAAGAGGGATTCTGAAGAATATATCTTGTGAATACCTGCCAGCAGGTAAGTATAACCATTGCCGCAAAGCTTACTGCCGCAAGAAAATTTATAACCTTATTTAAAATATTTCTTAAATTGTCCACTAAAACCCCTCCTTTATTCTGAGTATTTTGCATTTACTTCCTGAATTGCGTCGTAAATGGGAACAATGTCAGGGTTGCCTGCAAGTACGGACTCATGCAGAGGCTGACAGGCCTCTACGAAAGGTGCCTGATCGGGATAGTAAAATTCAACTCCCATTTCCTCCGCCGCTCTCGCCTTAGCCGCTTCAACCGCACTTGTCCATTCTTCTCTTTCTACCTGATTTATGAGCTTGAAGCCCTCTTCAAAAATTTCTCTTTCGTCCTCGGGAAGCTCATTTACAAAGTTGTAGCTGCCGATTAATATGTCGGGAACCATCTGGTGCATATCATATGAATAATACTTGCAGACTTCGCCGTGGCCGTTGTCGGTTAAGGCAAGCTCATTGTTTTCCGCCCCGTCTATAATGTGGGACTGCAAAGCCGTATAAACATCGCCGAAGCCCATAGGTGTAGCTGAGCCGCCCAAAAGTCTCATCATTTCCACGTTTGTAGGGGACTGCTGAACTCTTATTTTAAGACCCTTAAGGTCCTCGGGAGATTCAACCATCTTGTCTAAGGTATAGAAATTTCTGGTGCCTGCGTCAAGCCATGTCACCGCTTCGAAGCCCGCCTTTTCCGTTGACTTAAAGAGCTGATCCGTTATTTCCTCGTTGTCCATAACCTCGTGGTAAGCGTCTGCGTTTACAAAGAGATAGGGCAGGTTGAAAATTTCATAGTTTTTACTGAAAGTCTCAAGGATAGCGTTGCTTGCTACGCAGAAGTCTATAGCCCCTGTCTGTGTAAGCTGAACCATATCCGTCTGAGAGCCCAAAAGCTCACTTGGGTAAACCTCAACATCATACTTGTCCCCCAAATTTTCCTCTATAAATTCCTCAAAAGCAGTCAAAGCTATGTGAGTGGGATGCTCCTGCGACTGATTGTGACCGATTCTTACGATTCTCTTGCTCTCACTGCTTCCGCAGCCCGTTAAGGCTCCGCAGACAACAGCGGCGGCAAGGGAAACCGTCAAAAGCTTTTTTAACATCTTCATTAATAATACCCCCTCTTATAATTAAACGCCGGAATAAGCCGAGAAGCCTCCGTCTATGGGAATAACAACGCCTGTTATAAAGCTTGCGGCCTCATTGTTAAGCAGGAACAGTACGGCTCCGTTAAGCTCTTCCGCCTCTCCGAATCTGTCCATGGGCGTAGCGGCCAAAATTTTGCCTGTTCTTGCCGTGGGGCTTCCGTCCTCATTGAAAAGGAGCCTTCTGTTTTGGTTCGTAACAAAGAAGCCGGGGGCAATAGCGTTTACTCTTATTCCCGCCTTTGAAAAATGAACGGCCAGCCACTGTGTAAAGTTGCTTACCGCCGCTTTAGCTCCGCTGTAGGCCGGAATCTTCGTAAGGGGCGTAAAAGCGTTCATAGAAGATACGTTTAAAATGTTGCAGCCCTCTCTGCCTAACATATCGGGGGCAAACTCCTGAGTGGGGAGGAGTGTGCCTATGAAGTTTAAATTAAATACAAACTCAACGCCCTTTTGGTCTAAGTCAAAGAAAGAAACCGTGTCGGCGTCAATGTCGCCGGGCTGATAATATTCCTTTTCCGTCTGGGCTCTGGGGTTGTTTCCGCCTGCACCGTTTAACAATATGTCACACTTTCCGAAATCCTTTAAAACAGCCTCGTGAACGGCCTTGAGGGATTCTTTCTCAAGTACATTTGCCTTGTAGGCCTTTGCAATATTGCCCTCCGCCGTAATCTCAGAGGCAACAGCCTGAGCCGCTTCCCCGTTAAGGTCTAAAACGGCAACCTTAGCCCCTGCCTTAGCAAGTGTCTTAGCAAACATTCCGCAGAGAACTCCCCCTGCTCCCGTAACAACAGCCACCTTTCCCGTAAGGTCTGTTCCGAAACATAAATCTGTCATAATATCAATACCTCCTTTAATTATTTGTCAGCTTTCTCAACTGCCTCAAACAACCCGTTAATATAAGCCGCACCAAGCGCCCTGTCATAAAGCCCGTAGCCGGCTCTGCCTGTTTCGCCCCAAATCATTCTTCCGTGGTCGGGTCTTACATAGCCCTCAAAGCCGTTGTCGTGAAGAGCCTTTACTATTGCGTACATATCAAGTGAGCCGCAGCGGGAAAGATGGGCTCTTTCTTCAAAGCCGTTGTCCAAAACGGCTACGTTTCTCAAATGTGCAAAATGTATTCTTCCCATTTTGGCATATTTAGCCGCCATAGCAGCAACATCATTCTTAGCCGAACAGCCTAAAGAACCCGTACACAGGGTCAGGCCGTTGTGCTTGTCGTCTACAAGGGATAAAAATCTGTCAAGACTCTTTTCGTCCACAATAATTCTGGGCAGGCCGAAAATACTCCAACAGGGGTCGTCCTCGTGAATAGCCATATTGACATCACATTCCGCCGCAACGGGAATAACCCTCTCAAGGAAATATTTGAGATTGTTCCACAAATCGTCCTCACTCATAGCGTTATATTCGGCGACAACGCTCTTAAGCTCCTCTCTTGAATAGCTTGCGTCCCAGCCGGGAAGAGTTAAGTCGCTGTCGCTTTCAAGGGGATTAACCTTGTCAACCTGCTCCTGATAATAAACGAGAGAGGTTGAGCCGTCGGGGAGAGGATGGTCAAGCTGTGTTCTTGTCCAGTCGAAAACGGGCATAAAATTATAGCAAACACATTTAATGCCTGCCTTTGCCGCTCTCCTTATGTTCTCGCGGTAATTTGCAATGTAGCGATCCCTCGTAGGCTTGCCTAACTTAATGTCCTCGTGAACGGGAATACTTTCGATAACCTCAAAAGCAAGCCCGGCCTCCTCCGTAAGCTTCTTAAGCCTTGCTATGCTTTCTTCGCTCCAAACCTCCCCTACGGGAACATCATAAACCGCCGTTACAACAGAGTACATACCGGGAATCTGCCTGATATTTTCAAGGGTCACCTTGTCGTCCTCTCCGTACCATCTGAATGATAATTTCATAACTTATTTCCTCCTTTCCTTTTTGTTATTACATTTATCACATATCTATATTATATAGTTATTTTCCCTCTTAAAACATTGTTTTCTTTGTTTTAAACCTTGCATTTCTTGTCATAATGCTATATAATTACCCGTCTTTAAGATTTAACACCATAATTTTTAGGGGACAAAAGATATTTTG
>JAJQFB010000035.1 GCA_021201395.1 Clostridiales bacterium
TGGTTACACCCTTAATTGAAAAATTGCCCCTTAAATTAAATAAATGACATTGCCTCTTATGCTGTCGAAAACGGCGGCGGTTTCGGCGGCGAAGAAAAAGCTTCCGATTTATTGTGTAGACAGGGATGATAACAAGATTGCGATTTCGTTCGATGCAGCTTGGGGAGCGGATGACACGGATGAGCTTCTTAAGATTTTGGAGGATAACGGGGTTTTGGCTACGTTTTTTCTCTGCGGAACCTGGATTGACGATTATCCGGAGGAGGTGAAGAAGCTTTATGAGGCAGGGCACGACATCGGGAATCATTCTGATTCTCATCCGCATGGAAGTCAGCTTACACTGGAACAGAATAAGGCGTAGATTACGGCGGCTCACGAAAAGGTTAAAAATCTCCTGGGAATCGATATGGAGCTTTACCGTCCGCCTTATGGTGAATATAATGACACGGTTTTACGGGCAGCTAAGGAGTGCGGTTATTATGCGGTGCAGTGGGATATTGACAGCCTTGACTGGAAAAAACTGGGGACGGAGCAGGAAATAAATCAGGTTTTGAACCATAAGCATTTGGGCAGCGGTTCAATTATACTGTTCCACAACGACGCAGAATTTACACCTGACTGTTTGGACGAAATAATAAAGGGGCTTAAGGCAAAGGGCTATGAAATTGTTCCCGTAAGTCAGTTGATTTTGAGAGGGGAGTATTATATGGATCACGAGGGGTGGCAGTTTTTGACAGACGATGCAGCCTAAACATAATAAAGGGTGAAGCTTCCCTCTGCTTCACCCCCGTTTTAATTTTTATGATATGAGCCTTTCCTGTTTCTTTGGTGCCTTTGACAGCTTGCTTTAAGAGTTCCTCGCTGTAACCGTCTTTACACAGACTGTAAGCAAAGCTTTCTATATCAGTCCGAATGCCCGAATAAGCAGTATAAAAAGCATTACGGGTGCCGCAAATTTTATCATTATTTTATATAGCTTTTCTCTGCCGAATTTATGTCCGTCTCTTTTTACCTCGTCAATAATAACCTTCGGCTTAACTATTCGGCCTATAAGAAAAGCCGCCAACGTGTCAAAAAGTTCAATTTGGTTTATTGACCTAATAAGGTTTGCTTCTTTTTTACATAGGAGCCGTATGTTACCATTATGCCCATAGCCACGCTGATTGAAAAAATATCTGCCCAATAGCGTCCATTATTACAATAAGAGGCTTTTTCAGGGTCACACCATTGAAGTTAGGGAAACGATGATTAATTCGCCGAAGCAGATTTGCCGCAGATTTTTTTGAGTGCAAGGAAAGCATTTGAGGGCGTAGCCGGAGCCTACGTTGAAAATGCGTGACGAAGCAATCGGAAAAATCGGCGGTGAAGATGCGAAGAGCTAATTAATCAGCGGTTCCTTAGGTATTATATAAACCGTTAACCCCTCTAAGCCTGTCCTGGCGGTTCCGTCTGCATCTGTATGCTTAAGGGTAAGTGAAAATATGCTTATGCCTATTATAAGAATAAAAAGTATGGGCATAAGTATCTTGCTGTAATTTTCGATACCCTTGTTTACTCCGTTGTATATTACATATGCCGTTATTCCCAAAAATATAACCATATATAATAGGAGGAATTTCCGCTGATATAAAATTTGTGAAAAACCGTCCGCATCGGTTCCGCCGCCGAGGGTAAAGGAAACGAGGTATTTTGTTACCCGGCTGCCTATTGCAACCTCTGTTGTGAGCAGTGAGAAACCGAATGTAAGCACAAATATAAGGCAGCAGAGCAGAAAGACTCCGCCGCCGTCCTTTGCCGCAAGGTATGGAAAACTCCGAATATTGCCCGATCCTATTGCACTTCCTGCGGCGTCACGCATTCTTGACATAGGCTCCGGCTATGCCTGCGAATGCCTTCCCTGCACTCAAAAAATCATCAGCAAATCTGC
This sequence comes from Clostridiales bacterium, assembly GCA_021201395.1. GTDB lineage: Bacteria > Bacillota > Clostridia > Lachnospirales > CAG-274 > JAJQCI01. The sequence goes on from JAJQFB010000035.1 coordinate 1,928, forward strand.
TTCGGCGAATTAATCATTGCCTCCTTAACAGGTCAAAATATGCTCTATGTGTCCGCTTACTGTTATAAGATTTTATTGCAAAACCCAAAAAAATGTGGTATTATGTTTTCATAAACAGATATGCTTTTACTTTTCAGAAAAAAATGTTTCGAAGGAGGTTTTGAAATGATATATACTTTAACCCTTAATCCGTCTTTAGATTATTCGCTGACACTCAGCCGATTCAGCGTAGGAGCGATTAACACAAGCAACACCGAGGATATTAAGCCCGGAGGAAAAGGCGTTAATATTTCCATAATGCTGGAACGCTTAGGGCGTAAAAGCGTTGCTATGGGTTTGGCTTCGGGCTTTACGGGGGCCGAATTTATAAAGCACCTAAGCGATATGGTTTCAAATGTTGACTTCACAATGACAGAGGGCGGAAACACCCGTATAAACGTAAAATTCCGCACCGACGTTGAAACAGAGATAAATTCAAAAGGGCCTAAGGACGTTCCTTTTTCCGTTTACGATGAAATAATCGAAAAAATTACAGCTACGGTAACAAGCGGCGATATTTTGGTTCTCGCCGGTTCAATCTTCCCTCACTGGCCCGAAACCTGCCACAGCAAGCTTTTAAACAGGCTGAGGGGCAAAAATATAACCGTCATAATAGACACAAACGGAAATTCCCTTGTGGACAGCCTGAGATACCGCCCTTACCTCATAAAACCCAACCGCAAGGAGCTTTGCCAGATTTTCTCTAAGGAGCTTAACTCCACAAGCGAAATAACCTACCACGCAAGACTTCTTCAAGCAAGAGGCGCCCAGAGAGTTATTGTGTCCCTGGGTAAAGACGGAGCTATTCTTTTAGACGAACACGAACATATTTTCCAGAGTCTGCCGCCTAAGGGCAGGGTTATAAATACCGTAGGAGCAGGCGACGCTATGCTGGGCGCCTACATAGCCGCTATGGAGGAGGGCCGCCCCACTATTGACTGCTTTAAATATTCAATGGCCGCCGGTTCCGCTACCGCTTATTCCGCATGGCTTCCCACAAAGGAAGAAATCGACGCCCTTGTTCCCAAAATCAGACTTATTTAATCTAAAAAATGGACTGTAAAAAATTGAATTATCAATTTTTACAGCCCTTTTTTAATATTTGGAATTTATATAATAATCTATGAGAGATTTTTTGGAGCTTTCCTTGAAAACACCTGTTTCTCTCAGCTTATTTAAAATGCCCTCGTTTTGGGAGTGAAGAATTATCCCCTCATAGTCCTTTAGAATTATTTCAAAAAGCCTGCCTCTTAAATATTTTGACCTTACCTTTATGAAATATGCTTCTATATTTTTGTAGTCTATGAGCCTCAATATTTTCATTGTGGCTCTGTCCTTGCTTTCGTAGTAATAATTTATTTTATCATAATACAAAAGATTCTTTTCCCTGTCAGTACAGCTTCTTTGCTCCATTTTGCAGGCTTTAGCCATAGCGTTATAATATTGATAGTTAAAAAGCCCCTTTTCCACATTGTCAACATATTTAAAGGGCTTATCTCTCAATGACAATACGGCTTCAAGGTTTGAGTCAAGATATTCTTCCTTTGTCATATCTCCCTTTACATATTGATTTATAAGACTTTGCCTGTAGGAAAAATATTTCTGCAAAGCATTCATTGTTATTCACCAGGTTTCTGTTATTGATTTATAAGAGCAATTCAGGAAGAGCGAATTAATCAGCGATTCCTTAGGGAAACGATGATTAATTCGCCGAAGCAGATTTGCCGCAGATTTTTTCGAGTGTGAGGAAGGCATTTGAGGGCGTAGCCGGAGCCTACGTTGAAAATGCGTGACGAAGCAATCGAAAAAATCTGTGGTGAAGCTGCGAAGAGCTAATTAATCAGCGGTTCCTTGGGAATTACAAAAGCATACCTGACCGCACCTGCTTTACAGCCTCTTTCCCCTTAGCTTCTTCAAGAAGAGCAAAGGCAAATTCAACGGCCATACCGGGGCCCTTTCCCGTTATTATATTTCCGTCCTTAACTACATTTTTCCCTGTCACATTGCACTCAACCATCTCCTCTTCAAAGCCGGGGTAAACCGTGGCCTTTTTGCCCTTTAAAATACCGTTTATTCCCAACGCGGAGGGAGCGGCACAGATTGCGCAGACATATTTTCCTGCCTCTGCCTGAGCCTTAAGGGCGGAAACAAGCTTTTTATTTGCCTTAATGTTGTTTGTGCCTCCCAAACCTCCCGGAAGAACCATCATATCGGAATTGTCAAGGTCTGCCTCCTCAAGCATTATGTCGGCCTTAACCTCTACATTGTGGCTGCTTAAAACCCTTATATCCTCCATAATAGATACCGTTTTAACATCGGCTCCGCCCCTGCGGAGTACATCAACGGCGGTAAGGGCTTCTATAGTCTCAAAACCCCCGCCTAAAAATACATATATGTTTTTCATTTTGTGTCTCCTTTCGTTTTTATACACATAAAATTATAACATAAAACCGTCTGCCTGCCAAGACGGCTGTTTTGTCATTTTTCAAATTTTTCTATTACACAGCTGTGTTTTTTAGCCGTGCTTTCTCTGTCATAGTTTACGCCCACAAGAAGAAGATTATCCTCATAGGTCTTAAGCTTTCCCTCATACCGCCGCTCTTTTATCTGCTTTATGGCGGAATCGGCGGTTTTGTTGTACTTAAGCTCCACTATTACAGCCGATCTGTTTGTGTTTTTATGGGGTATAAAAACAAGATCCGCAAAGCCCTTTCCCGTGGGAAGCTCCCTGTAAACCTCATAATATCTTTCGGCGGTGTAATAGGCTATTGAAACGGCACAGGCAAGGGAATTTTCATCGTTATACTTAAGTATGGATGTCTTTGCCGAGTGAATTTCCTCAAGGGCATTTTCCACGGCCTCGCTGTCTCCGTTTATAGTGGCCTCAAGCAAGTCCTCGGAATCGGCTATAGCCTCCCCTACCTTATCCCAGCCTGCGTCCTGAACGGCCATCTCGAAAGCGTCCCTTACCTCAAGGTTGGGAATGCAGACCTTTCTGCTGTCCTCATCATAGGAGAGATAGCCTAAGTGGACAAGAAGTGTTAATACATTGTTTTTATTCTTAAGGCTTGTTAAATCGTTTTGGAAATACAGCGGATTTATCCTCTGTCTTTGGCCTCCCAGCATAGCTATTACGGCGTCCTTAAGGCCGTCAAAATTCATAGCAATGTAGTTTTTGAGAGATTCGTAGGTCTCAGAGGACGTCCAGTAGCTGCAATAGCTTCTGTTTCTTACAGCCGACATTACTGAGTTGGGATTGTAAACAGAGCCTATATTCTTAAAATAATAGCCGTCATACCAACTCTTCATTTCGTTAAAATCCATATTATTTTCTTCGCAAATTCTTTTGACTTCATCTTCCGTAAAGCCTAAATAGGGAACAAGAAAATGAGGTCTTACCATTGTAAACTCTCTGAAATCCGTCAGAGCCGACTCCGTACCGTATCTTTTTATGGGAAGTATGCCCGTCATATAGGCGGCGGCGATTGTTCCGTCTGTGGCCGTTCCGCCTTTAAAAAGCCCTCTTAAAAGCTGCAAATATTCCTTTTGAAGTATACTGTCATTCTTTGACTCACGGAAAATGGCGTCCCACTCGTCTATAATAAATATAAACTGCTCACCTGTTTTACTGCTGACGGAAGCCATAGCTTCCCCTAAGACTTTTTCATCATCTGCAACATATTCGGGATATGCTTCCTTAAGCTCTCCTATTACCTTTGACTGAATTGTTTTAACTACCTCTCTTAAATTTTCCGCAAAGGATGTAAACCTTGTTATGTCCAGATAAATAACGTTATATTTATTTAAATGCTCCTCAAAGGACAGGTCTTTTGAAATCTCCAAGCCCTCAAAAAGCTCCCTTGAATCACAGCTCTTATCATAATAAGCACAGAGCATCTTCGCCGCAAAGGATTTTCCGAACCGTCTGAGGCGGCTGAAACAGGTCATTTTATACGATGATTTATTAATTGTATTGTTTATATGAGCTATAAGCCCCGTTTTATCTATATAATCACCGTTTATAATGCCTTTAAAGCCCATATTCCCCGGATTTAAATATATACCCATATTATCACCCTTTCCTTTAAAATATATCTTCTTCTCTGTTCTCTCTACTTTATAATATCACAAAACCGCCCCTTAATCAAGCGGCGGTTTAAATATAGGTGATAAATATTTGTGATAATTATTACTTTTTCAGGCCGCAAGCTCCGCCGCCATAGTGAGCATTCTGCTCACATAGGTTTTGCTGACAATAAAGCCCGTGGAAGTCCCGCCCTTTTCAACTGCATAATAATTTGAGTCATAGTCAAAATATTTGTCTGTAATTTCGGTTCCGTCCAGAAGCTTAAAGCTTATTACAAGCCCCGGCTCTCCGCTTATTTCGGCATCCTCCTCTATACGTTCAAAAACAATACCTATAAGAAGCTGATAAAAATCGGATATTTCCGTCCTTTCATATTGATTGCCGTTTAGGTCGGCGGTTCTGTTGTCTATGCCGTCCTGATTAACTGTGTCCTCTCCGAAAGAAAGAACATAGCTTTCACCGCCGGAGGAATCTATTGTAACATAGTCGACATTTCTTCTGTACTGCAAATTTACAAATCTTTCCACGAATTCGTAAATATTATAGTTTACGGCAGGCTCATAGCCGCTTGTATAGGTTGTGTAAACTATGTCGCCGTCGGGAAGCTTACAGTAGGTATGGCTGTCGTCGGCGGCAATACCTATATCGAGTGCAAACACAGTCTCCGTATCCGCAAAGGTAAGCTCATATTCAGGCTCCTCAAGGCCGTATTTAGCTAAATCCTCGGCTCCGATTTCAACTATATCCAAAAGCTTAAGCTGACTGAAGCCCGAAAGTATAGTAGTCTGCAAATTATAGGGATAAACCGTAAGGCCGCTTACAGGACTGTGCATCATAAGAGTTGTAAGGGTATTTGCGTCCGCAGAGGAGCTTCCCTCGTCATAGCTTATAAGCAGGGTGTTTTCATCGTTCTTATCCATTACGGAAACAAGAGTAATTTCGTCCTGATTTAATTCCGGCAGACTCTTGTCAAGCAAATCGTTTAAGCCGTAAAAATAGCTTGACACAAGGGAATTTACAACAACATAAACGCTGTCGCTTTCCGAAGTTTTGACATAGTGCCCCACTTTGTCCGCCGTAAGATTTCCCACGGAAATTGTAATTTCGGAGCCGTCGCTCAGGCTTAAGTAAAATTCTCCGGCAGGGTCATCAAGGCCGTAAACCGAAAGCTCTTCGTGTTCTTCAAGCTCCGTTTGGGCAGCTATCGTATAAAAGCCGTCTATATAGGCACTCATATTGTCGTCCAAAGCACGGTTTTCATAGCCTTTTATATAATAGCTGTCGTTGCTGTCATTTAAATATACTCTCAGTTCACTGTCGTTTAAATCATAGTTTTCATAAACGGAAACGCCCTCGGGAATTTCATTTCTCGCGGCTTTTATTTCCGTTATGCTTATATCCTCGTCTATTTTAAAAACTATGGAGGAGCCTGTATTTGAGGCCTCTGTTTCCTCCCCGGCCTCCTCTTCCTCCGGCTTGCTTCCGCTGTAAAACACATAAACAGCCGCCAAAACAACCAAAAAAGCTATAAGCCCTATGAGAACAGGCAGTTTTTTCTTCATTTACTTGTTCCTCCTTGAAAACCATACGCAAAAGCCCATTCCTATTATGAAAACGGGGAGGAAGATCACACAGGTATACTTTATTCTCTCTGACTGTGAATAGTCAGTATAAAAGGTTTCCGAAGCAAGAGACTTAGAAACAATCGTTACCGCTTCGGTGTCAGACTTGTCGTTAAGCCAGTTTATACAGCCCAAAACAAAGTCGGAATTTTCATAGCTTACCAAAGCGTCCGCCTGAGAGTAGAGTGTGTAGTAATAGGCCGAGCATACAACAAGCTTTGTAATGTGGGACGTGTCTGTATAGGTGCTGTCCGTTACGGCAACGGCCACACCAAAGGGGCCTGCTATGTCGTCGTCCGTCTTTGTTACCGTTTCGTCGTCGTTTACCTTTCCGAAAGCAGAGCTTGAGGTTGTCAGCAAAGGCTCAACGGTGGTGGAAACCCTCTTATCCTCAAGAGTGGTTATACCGTAGGTTGTTAAGAAAAGCACTCTTTTCTGAGACATTCCCTCTGTAGCATCGTGAATTGCTATATCGGGAAGTATGGCCGTAGGGTAGTTTTCATACTGATAGCTTGAATCTCCCTCAAATATAATGGGATTGTCGAGAGAAAGGCCGTAGTCCGCCAGTATGCTGCTCAAATTTTCAAAGGTGTTGTACTGATAGTCAATTAAGAAGATTGCCCTGCCGTCGGAGGCAAGAAAAGCCTTTGCCTTTTCCGCCTCGGCCGCCGTGTAATCATTCATAGGCGTTGTGGCCAGCAGAATGGAACAGTCGTCGGGTATATCCTCATCGAATAGATTTATTTCCCTAACCTCATAGTTGGCCGTTTCAAGATCCTCCTCAAGAGGGCTTCCCAAATCGGAAAGTGTCATCTCGTTGTGACCCGTAACGGTATAAATAATAGGAAGGCTCTCCGCCGTAACATACTGTATGGCACTTGTTATTTTACTTTCGGCGGCAACGGTTTGGGTTGTTTCCCCTGTTGTATAATCCATACCTGAGGAATAGAGGTCGCTGTAGGGTATAATTTTATATCTGTCGCCCTTTTCAACTATAAGGCTTCCTGTTGAAACAGAGCCGCTTTCCGTATATTTTTCAACAAACTGAGGATAAAGAACAGGGTCCTTAACGGAAACATCTATATTTCCCGAAGCAAACTCATACTGATCCAAAATCTGGGTAATAACCGTGTCCTCCTGGCCTGTCTGGTAAAGTGCGTATATTGTTACATCGTCATCTAAGCCCTCCAAAACCTCTTTTGTTGTGTCTGTTAAGGCATATATGGAGTTGGGAGTCAAGTCCTTTTTATAATTTATGCTTCCGGCAATTAAATTCACCAAAACCGCAATGGCAATAACCACAACAGCGGTAAGGGTTGAATATGTGCCGTATCTGAATCTTTTGTCACTGAATATATTTTTCATTATGCTTTCCTCCTTATGACCATCTGCGTTTTTCGATTGAATTAACCGTCAGATATATAAATACAAAGGCAAAGCTTATATAATATACCGTGTCGGCGAGGGAGAAAACCCCTGCATAGAAGTTTTCAAACCTCGAAATCATGGAAAACCAGCCGAAAAACTTTGAAATAAGCCCGTCATAAAGGGACGGATTAAAATAATAGAGTATAAGCTCAATGCCTAAGGCAATTACAAAAAAGCCGAGGCTGACCCATAGATTTTTAACGGAGCTGTAAAGCACAAGAGTAAGTATAACAATTACAAGAGCCGCAAAAACAAGTGAAGAAACAGCCGTAATAGGCATTTCCGCCGTAAAATTATCTATCATAAACAGCACAAACAGAGCCGCAAAGGTAGCCACAGCCGCCACAATCTGGTTGTCCGTAAGGGCGGAAATAAATATGCCTACGGAAATAAGGGCGCAGCCCATAATAACATAGCCGAACATAACGTTAATTGTTTCGCCTATGGCAATATCCCCGAAACGGCTTAAAATAAAGGGGAAAATTCCGGTTATTAAGACCCCGATTATAAAAAGAGAAACAGCGGCCAAAAACTTGCCCAAAACTATACCCCATACGCCTACGGGAGAGGTAAAGAGAAGCTGGTCTGTTTTCTGTCTTGCTTCCTCCGCAAAAAGCCTCATTGTAAGAACCGGAATAAGCACCCAAAAAAGCATAAGGGAACCGGCCAAAGTGTCGACATAGTTAAGGCTTCCCGCATCCATATTGTTCATCATAAAATAAATGCCGGTAATAGCCACAAAAAAGCCGAGGAAAATGTACCCTGTAAGGGTGTTGAAATATGTTCTTAATTCCTTTTTATAAATCGCCGTCATTTTCTTCTTCCTCCTTTAACTCCCCTGTTGTATCCTCTTTCTCCTTATCATTCTTATCATTCTTATCATTCTCGTCATTCTCTGCATTATCTTCAATTTCTTCAATTTCCGCTTCGGTCTCTTTAAGTGCTTCGGACTCCGCCGCTTCCTGCTCCTGCCTTGCCGCCGTAATAAGCTCTTCTTCCATGCTTCCGTTCACAACGCTTATAAATACGTCCTCAAGGCTCATATCAACAGACTTCATACCGAGGATAACAAAATTGTTTTCACGGCATACATTGTAAAGAATCTCTCTTATGTCCTCTCCGTCGCCGCCCTCGGCGGTAACCTCAAAATATCCCTCTTTAGGCTTAACCTCAACAGAATTAACAGCCACAAGCATATCAAAGGCTTCAAAAATTTCATCTGTGTTCTTCCTGCCTGCCTTTATTTCAAGCATAACCCTGTTTCCCACAATTTTCTCGGAAAGAGCCGAGGTGTTGTCGGGGGCCGCTATTTTGCCCTTGTTTATAATAATAACTCTGTCGCAGACGGCGCTTACCTCCTGTAAAATATGGGAACTCAATATAACAGTATGCTTTTCGCCTAAACCTTTTATAACCTCTCTCATCTCCAAAACCTGTCTGGGGTCAAGACCTACCGTAGGCTCGTCCAATATAAGAGTTCCCGGGTTTCCTGCCAAAGCCTGGGCAAGCCCCACCCTCTGGCGGTAGCCCTTTGAAAGGTTTTTGATAATTCTGTTTTTAACCCCCTCAAGACCCACGGAGGAGATTATATCAGAAATCATATCCTTTCTTTCGGATTTTTTTACCTTCTTAAGGTCGCAGACAAACTCCAAATATTCCGTAACAGTCATATCCCCGTATACAGGAGGCATCTCGGGCAGGTAGCCTATTCGCCTCTTTGCCTTTTCCGGCTCCTCCAAAATATTACAGCCGTCTATTACAACAGTCCCCTCTGTAGAGGAAATAAACCCTGTCATCATATTCATAGTAGTAGACTTTCCCGCGCCGTTAGGCCCCAAAAAGCCCACTATTTCACCGTCGTTTACGGTAAAGCTTATATTGTCCACAGCGGTTATTTTCCCGAACCGCTTAGTCAGATTTTTAACTTCAATCAAAACATTTCCCTCCTGGTTTATTAATTACGGTAAAACATAAAAAATACACTTAACTGCACCCCTTAATCTTAAAGAAACCCCCACTGTATAATATATCCTATATATTATATCAAACATTGATATTTTTTCAAGCGGTTTTTAATTAAATTTTGTGATTT
>JAJQFB010000029.1 GCA_021201395.1 Clostridiales bacterium
TGGTTACACCCTTAATTGAAAAATTGCCCCTTAAATTAAATAAATGACATTGCCCTTTGAATATGACCTAAGCTGGTCAGGAAACGTAATTACATATGCGGATTTGGCCTCTTCCGAAGATTCAGATGAAGAAGTCTCCTATAAATCGCTTCTTGCAAGCAGCGAGCAGAAAATATATGACGCTATAGACAGCAAATTAAGCACCTCAGGCATAATGAAAAACATAACCTCAAAAACTTTCTCATTTTCCGACGGAACCTCTTTCAGCACTCCTATGCTTCAGGCGGATATATCCGCTTCAAGTATAGGCGTAAGCATAACCGCCGACTCAGCCGGAAATTACTGGGACTATATTTCAGACGCAGGCTTAGCCTATATTTACGACAATCCGGATCAGGCATGGATATGCAACTTTACGGCAAGTATAAGCACCTCAGGCAGGAAAATTTCCACAATACACTATTATTTCTTTTCGACCTCCGACTACAGCGCGGTAACAAGCGACTTATCCGCTTTAGAGGACTGGACGGACAGTATTCTCTCCGTAACAAATACATATTCCACAACCTACGGAAAGCTTAAATATATGCATGACAAGCTTTGCGGCAAAACAAGCTATAATTACACTTCCCTTTCTCTCTATTTCGGAGATGAAGCCTTTCGCTATGCCCACGCAGCCTCGGGAATCGTAGCCCTTGATAATCAGGTGGTTTGTGAGGGCTATGCCAAAGCCTATAAGATTCTGTGCGATGAATCGGACATACCCTGTCTGCTTATGACAAGTACGGATCATATGTGGAATATAGTGCAGATGGACGACGGAGAGTGGTACGGCGTTGACACAACATGGGACGACGACACCACTATAGGCTATAACTATTTCCTTAAGGGGGAGTCAGTCTTTCAGGATCACTCATACACAAGCCCTTTCAGCTTTGAACTTGCCTATGACGATTATGAAAACACCACAACAACAACCACAACTACCACTTCAACAACTACAACTACTACAACGGAAGCAACTACGGAAACCACAACCGAAGTAATAACCGATGAAAACTATGTGGCACCCCCTGCCTTTACCGTTACAGGTGTTTTCGGCGGCAGGAACGTCACCTTTACAAGCGGCACAGCAGAGGCTGTAATTTACTATTCAGCAGATACATATATATTGACAACCGATGATACAATGGTATCAAACGGCGAAACCGTATTATTTGAGGACTTTTACGGAACCATCTACGCAAGGGCTTATTATGACGGAAAGTGGAGCGATGTTTCACGGCTTATTTTGAAAATTCCCGTTACGGCGGCTCCCGAAATTACCGCAGACGGAAGCAGCGTTACCATTGCTTCGGGAACACCCTCAAGCTTTGTCTGCTACACTACCGACGGAACGGAGCCTGTTGTTGACACCGACGGCACGGCGGTAAACGGTACGTGGATTAGAAAAGACGGTGCAAGAGTGAATTCGGGAACAATAACAGTTGACCCCGGTGTAACCGTAAAAGCCATAGCCGTCAGAAGCTGCTTTACAAACAGTGTTTCGGCATCCGCCTATGTTCCCGTAGGTTCGCCCCAGTTTACGGTAGTTGGGGCTTACGGCGGCAGAAATGTTACGTTTACAAGCAGTACGGAAAGAGCCGTGATTTACTATTCAGCGGATGACTATGTATTATCAACAAATGATACAAAGGTTTCAAACGGTCAGACGGTTCTTTTTGAAGATTTTTACGGAACAATTTACGCAAGAGCATATTACAACGGAGTATGGAGCGATGTTTCAAGGCTTATTCTCAAAATACCTGTTGTAGATGCTCCCGAGGTAACCTATGAGGGCAACGTTGTAAGGCTTGTTTCCTCCACAAAGGACAGCTTTATCTGCTACACAACCGATGGTACAGACCCGGTTGTTGAGCCTGACGGAACAGTAACAAACGGCACATGGATAAAAGTAAACGGAGCAAGAACCACAAAAGGCTCAATTACCGTCAGCTCCGGAACAACCGTAAAAGCCATAGCCGTAAGAAACTGCTTCACCAACAGCAGCGTTACAAGCTGCACTGTTTCATAAAAAGCAACGAAAAAACAGCGGTATTTGGAAAATTAATCTTCCGAATACCGTATTTTTATTTATATAAATCCACAAAGCCGCAAAGACTTTAAATTGACAAAATAAACCGCTTTTCCTATTAAGGTTATATAAAGCCTATGACGCAAGGTGGGGGCAGGTGTCGGTTTCTGTGTTTGAACCCACAGACTGTTATATGTCTGAAACACTTTTGTATTATTCCGTGATTTTGCAACAGAAAAAAATTAATCTGAACCCTTGACCTTTACCCTAATTATCGTGAATTATAACAACCATAACACCACCTCCTTGCACTCGGATTTTTGTAATGCCTCGGCATCACCTCCTGCGTATTCAGATAAGTAAAATTTTTCAGAATTTTTGCTGCGGCAAAAACGGGCTTACGCCCACCCTATGTCTTTCGGGTTCTCAACCGCCCGTCGTCTCCCTCAAGGGTACAAGCAATCTGCTTATGGTAAAAATACAGTTATAAATCAACATCTGTTTTTAATTTTCTTTAAAACTTAAATTTGAAATAAAATTCGGCTTCGGGGAATAAAATTAAATAATGAAGATAAAATATGGTATATAAAAATTCGGGAGAGATTCCTATTAGGGAGTGAAGCTATGACCTTTTATATCGACAGCAGGGACAGGAATGCGGCGGTTAAGGTTAAAAATACTTTAAAACTTATGATAAGAGAGAAAATAAGTGAATTTTCTCACATTGTGGTTTTGTGTATAGGCACCGACAGGGTGACAGGCGACAGCTTAGGCCCCTTTGTGGGGGACAAGCTTAAGGAGAGCTATGTCTGCAGTGTTTACGGAACCATTCACCACCCTGTTCACGCCAAAAATTTAAGCTCTGTACTCAATATAATATCAAAAAGAGGAAAGCCCCTTGTTATTGCCGTTGACGCCGCTTTGGGAACCCACATAGGAAGCATTACCGTAGCCGACGAGGGCATAAAGCCGGGGACAGCTCTCAATAAAGACCTGCCTCTGTCAGGGGCAATAGGCATAACGGGCATTGTAAATTCCGACGGGGGAGGAATGAGAGTTTTGCAGAACACACGGCTTTCCACGGTTATGGATATGTCGGAGGTTATAGCCCGGGGTCTTATAGGGGCGGTAGCCGAAACGGCTGAAGAAGATTTTTTGGCCGTGTAGAATTATGCCCCGTCAATTTTTTGAGGGGCTTATTCTATTTTTACCGGGGCTTGAATAGTATAATAAAAAACAATTTATACTTACGGAGGGATTAATGTGGTTCAGGATTTAACAAGCTCAAATCAAATATATATATCAGGCAGAATAGACACTGAGCCGGAGTTCAGCCACAGCTTTGGCAGCGAAACCTTCAATATTTTTTACTTAACCATACCCCGTCTTTCAAAAACCTGCGACAGACTTCCCGTTATAGTAAGCGAGAGAATTTTAGACAGGGAGGCTGTTAAAACAGGGGACAGGGCGGCCGTAAAGGGGCAGATAAGAACACATAACACAAGCTATGACGGAAGAACACACCTTATTATAAGCGTCTTTGCAAAAGAAGTTTACGAGCCGAAAACCGAGGATGAGGACAAAAACCCCAACTTTGTTGTTTTAAACGGCTTTATATGCAAACCGCCCTTTTACAGGGAAACCCCACTCAAGCGTCAGATTACGGACATACTTTTAGCCGTAAACAGACCTTTCGGCAGGTCTGACTACATACCCCTTATCGCTTGGGGAAGAACGGCGGAGGATGCGAAAAATCTCTCTGTGGGAGACCGCATCCGCATAGAGGGACGTATGCAGAGCAGGATTTATCAAAAAAAGATTACCAGTGAAAAAACGGTTGAAAAGACTGCCTTTGAAGTTTCTGTTTCAAAAATGGAGATTTTAAGGGAGGATTTTTAGTCAATTTTAACAAAGCTTTTGATTTTTGATTAAAATTCAATGAAAAATCGCCGATATTTTAATATAAACTTGACAAATCCCCAAAAATTGATTATTATAATTATGCAAATGAAAATTTATAGTTCAAGTAATTTAAGGGGCTGTCGGTTAATAGGCTTTCGCTTCCTTAAAAAATTACGGGGGTATTATTAAAATGACGAAAAGTGAATTTTATGTTGAATTTAACGGAAAGAAAGTTTCTCAGGACGATATAGCAAAAAAAGCTAAGGAAATCTGGAAAGACTCGGGCAACAAGGTTAAAGACCTTAAGACCGTAGAACTTTATTATCAGCCCGAAGCCGAGAAGTGCTATTATGTTTTCAACGGCGAATCCAAAGACAGCGTAAACGGTGCCTTTGAAGTTTAATTCTTTAAGACTTAATAATCTTTTTGATTAAATTGTGATGTAAAAGACAAGACCTGCAATTTTCCCCAGAGGAAAAACAGGTCTTTTATTTTTTCATTTTTATTATTCGGCGGTTTGTTTTTATTGTTTATAAATATATAAAGTTTAGAGGAAATTTATGTTGATTAGGAGGACGATTTAGGATATAATTAAAGAATATTAAAAATTAAAAATTATTCGGGAGGATTTTATTATGGCTGTTAGAATAGACGGAAAAGTTATTTCGGGAATTATAAAGGACGAGGTTAAGGCGGAGGTCAGTGTGCTTAAAGCAGAGGGAACCGATGTTACACTGGCTGTTATTCAGGTGGGAGAGGACCCTGCTTCTACGGTTTATGTAGGCAACAAGAAAAAGGCCTGTGCTTACACGGGTATAATATCAAGAGCCTGCAATCTGCCTGAGGAGGTAAGTCAGGCGGAGCTTTTAAGCCTTATAGAGGAGTTAAACGCCGATGTAAGCGTAAACGGAATACTTGTTCAGCTTCCCCTGCCTAAGCACATTTCCGAGAGCAAGGTTATTGAAACAATATCCCCTAAAAAGGACGTGGACGGCTTCCACATTCAAAGTGCAGGGGCGCTGTTGACGGGAGAACCGGGCTTTCTCCCTTGTACGCCTGCCGGAATTATAGAGCTTATAAAGAGAACGGGTATCGACATAACAGGCAGGGAGTGCGTTGTTGTAGGCCGTTCCAATATTGTGGGCAAGCCTATGGCCGTTCTTCTTTTGAGAGAAAACGGAACCGTAACGGTTTGCCACTCCAAAACAAGGGATTTAAGAAGCATTACAAAACGGGCGGACATACTTGTTGCGGCTATAGGAAAGCCCAAATTTATAGACGCTTCCTACGTTAAGGAGGGTGCCGTTGTTATAGACGTGGGAATCCACAGAGGCGAAAATAAAAAACTCTGCGGAGATGTGGATTTTGAAAGTGTTGAGCCTTTGGCCTATGCCATCACGCCTGTTCCCGGAGGGGTCGGGCCTATGACTATAGCCATGCTTATGAAAAACTGTCTTGAAGCGGCAAAAATGCAGAAAGGCTGAGACGGTTCTTAAAAAACAGTAAGGGGGACAGCCTGTGAAAAAGGGAAGATATATTTTTATTTTTGTTTACAATATAGCCGTAATCGCTCTTTTTATAGTGCTTCTGTTTTTGGTAAACAGAGGAGTCGGAGCCTATAAGGAGGAATATTCAAGGTTTTCCGCCTCAAGGTCCGATATGGCGGCCAATTTCATAAGCAGCTATCTTACAAGCTACACAAACACTCTTTCGAGCCTGGCGGATATGGAAATAACCAAACAGGGCATAAAAGGCTCTGAAACCGATATGTCGGAGCTTATAAGT
The DNA here is from genome assembly GCA_021201395.1 of Clostridiales bacterium. Classification (GTDB taxonomy): domain Bacteria; phylum Bacillota; class Clostridia; order Lachnospirales; family CAG-274; genus JAJQCI01. The sequence goes on from JAJQFB010000029.1 coordinate 5,762, forward strand.
ATGATAAGAACGGGAAACCTGACAGGCGACTATGTGGAAAACGTGGTTTTTCTTACGGAGAATATGGAGGTTGTTTTTTCGGCAAGACCCTTAAACACGGGGCTTTCGGAAACCGACGGAGAGTGGATAAAAAGGCGGCTTTCGGTTCTCTTATTTCCGATACTATGGAGGGAGCCTATGAGGACGGGGAGTATTTTATAGCGGCTGTTCCGGTTTTTGAGGACAGGATGCTTTTGGGCTACATTGCCTCTAAAATAAGCTGCCGTGTTTTTTCCGTAACTCAGGGGAATTTGACAAATAACAGCGACACCGGCTTCATACTTTTTGACAGCGCCGGAAATTCCGTTAAGCTGAGTACGGGGGAAGCCTCGGAGTATACATACAGAGATTTAACAGCTGACGACGGTTCGGAAATTTCACACAGAAAATATTTTATAAGCGAAAGTAAAATATACTTAAACGGTTCTGATTCGGCCTGGAGAGTTTTCTATCTTCTTTCGGGAGAAAGTATGTACGGGGTGTTTAATACGCTTGCAGCTTCTCTTTTCGGAGCCTGTGTTTTTATGATTTTTATAGGCATAGGAGCCTTATTTACCTACAGAAAATATTTTTTGAAGCCGGCGAATATGATTTCCGAGGCTCTCGGTGATATGAACAAGAGCAAAAATTACCTGCCTATAGCCGTAAAGACAGGTCAAAAGCACTTTGACACAATTACGGACGGAATCAACAAAATGATTGAATATACCGTAAACGGCGATACGGCCATTAATGTTGTGGCCAAAAAATATTCGGCTCTTTTCCGTGAAAAAAGGATTGTTTTCATAAAGTGGGATATTGTCAATTCCGTTTTTGAGGTAAGCCCCTTTTACAGGGAAATTTTTGGAAGAGAGTTTGTTTCCTATGTGGGCAGGGAATTTACTCCGGAGCTTATGAATATACACCCGGAGGACGCCGAAAAATATACCCAATGGATAAAGGATATAAGGCTCGGAAGAAAAGCCCGGCCCCTTGTTTACAGGAGAAAGATTGCCGGAGGGAAGTACAAATATTTTGAACACACCTTTGTCATAAACAGCGATGAAATGGGAAATCCCGTTGAGGCCTTGGGCTTTATTACAGACGTTGACAGATTTGAAAGAAAGGAAATCGCCTTAAAGAGGGCGGCGGAGCTTGACCGCTATACAGGGGCTTACAATAAATATTCCTATATGGAGATTCTTAAGAAAAAATACGAAGAAGCTATGGCCGGAGGAGAGGGCTTCTGCGTAAGCCTTATTAAGCTTCATAATTTCTATGAGCTTGAGGATAAAAGGCTTGGGGCAGGAGAAGAGGGTCTTAGGTTTATAGTAAATGTCTTAAGCGAGAATATAGACTGCTCCGTGGGCAGGGTTCTTTCGGACGCCATAGGGGCTATAGGCTCTCCCAAAAACGTAAGCTTTTTTGCAGATGAAATAGCTAAGGAGCTTGATCTCGGCTTTACATTTTCCGAAACAGAGGAGCATTTTGACGTAAAAACAACGGCGGCTCTGTTCTTTACAGATGATGAAAAGGACGGCTTTGAGGAATTTATAAAAAAATGCTGCCGTGAGTATGAAAGATTTGCCCAGGGGCCGGAAAATGACTATTTTTTTAATAAACAATAAATAAAACAAGAGGAATAAGAGGCGGCTATGAATAAAGACAGTATAAAAAAGGAAATTGAAATATTGGCAGGAAAAGGCTCTGTTTTCGGCCTTGACTCCGTCAGGGCTTTGACTCAGGCCGCAGGAAACCCTCAGGACTCTCTTAAATTTGTCCACATAGCCGGAACAAACGGCAAAGGCTCTGTTCTTGCCTATATTTCAACTGTTTTAACGGCTTCCGGCTATAAAACAGGACGTTATATTTCCCCCTCCGTCACCTCATATTTTGAGAAATATCAAATAAACGGTACGAAGATAACCGAGGAAGAATATCTGTGCTTTGCGGAATATCTTTTGAAGCTGTCGAAAGAAAATAATCTTTCTCCCACTCTTTTTGAGCTTGAAACGGTTCTGGGCTTTTTGTGGTTTAAGGAAAAGGGCTGTGATATTGTGGTTTTGGAAACAGGTCTTGGAGGAGAGCTTGACGCCACAAATATTGTCAAAACAACCGTTCTTTCCGTCATAACCTCAATAGGCCTTGACCATAAGGATATTTTAGGGGGAAGCCTTAAGGAAATTGCCGCCGCAAAGGCAGGAATAATTAAAGAGGGGGTTCCCGTATGCACAGGGGAAGAGGGGGAGGCTTTTTCCGTTATAAAAGAAAAAGCGGCCGAAAAGAGGTCGTCTCTTTATACTGCCGATTCTGCTTCGGCTGTTATTAAGGCAAGGAGCATAAAAGGGACTGTTTTTGATTTTGAGAAACACAAGGGCATTGAGATAGGCCTTTTGGGGGATTTTCAGGTTAAAAATGCCTGTTTGGCTCTTAAGGCCTTGGATATTCTTAAGGGCTTGGGCTTTGATATAAGAGATGAAAAAATTGCCGAGGGTATGAAAAAAACGAAATGGCCGGGGAGAATGGAAATTATTTCCGAAAAACCTCTTTTTATCTGCGACGGAGCCCACAACCCTCAGGGGGCGAGGGCTTTGAGAGAGAGTATGGAGGGGCTTTTCGGTGACAGGAAATTTATTGTTATTTTGGGTATTCTCAAGGATAAGGACTATACGGGGATTTTAGAGGAAATTCTACCTATGGCGAAAAAGGTTTTTGCGGTTACTCCCAAAAACAAAAGGGGTCTTAAGGGGGATATTCTTTGCAGTATAATAAGAGAAAAAGGTGTAAGCTGTGAAGAAACCGAGGTCTTAAAGGCAGGGACGCTTGCCGCTGAAGAATCCGCCGAGGGAGACATTATACTTGCCTGCGGCTCATTATCCTATTTGGGAGATGTTATAAAATATGGAAAGAGTAAACAGAATATTGATAAATGATAAATACAGGCAATATCAGTCTATGGTTGAAATAACCGAAAGGGACAGAATTTTCTGCCGCCACGATTTAAGACACTGTATAGACGTGGCAAGAATAACTATGCTTTTGTCCTATGAAGAGGGAGTGACCTTCGATAAGGAGCTTGTATATGCCGCCGCACTGCTCCACGACATAGGCCGGGCAAGGGACAGCCATAACCACCACATAAAAAGTGCCGAAATGTCGGAGGAAATTTTGAGAAAAAGCGGCTTTTCCGCGGCAGAGGCTAAAACAATAACCGAGGTTATTAAAAATCACGGAAACACGGATATTGCGGAAGAAAAAACTTTCAGCGGCCTTTTTACAGGGCGGACAAGCTTTCGAGGGACTGTCTTAACTGTAAAGCAAGGGGAGCCTGTTATTGGAGCGAGGATAATAAAAATTTGTCGCTGACAATATGAGGCCTTGAGCCTGAACGGAGAAATGATGTTATGAATGATGTGAGACCGTACGGCAAACAATTTCAAAAAATTATCGATATTATAAAGTGTCAACACTGTTGACACAATTAAGCCGGTCAAACCATCTGAAAATTATGTCAGCTTGCAAGACAATGAATGAACGTATATTTTATATGAATATGTGTATTTAAGAACATCTTTCAAAACGTGAACCGAAGCAGCGGATGAAGCTTGATTTCCGCTTTATGCGGCAAAAAGGAGAATGCAAAAATGAAAATAGGAAACAGGATATTTGATACGGAAAATAAGGGTTATATAATGGGGATTTTGAATGTTACTCCCGATTCGTTTTCCGACGGCGGAAGGTATAACAGCCTTGATAAGGCTCTTAAACACTGTGAAGAAATGATAGAGGAAGGGGCGGACATAATAGACATAGGGGGAAAGTCCACAAGACCCAACTATCAAAAAATAAGCGATGGAGAGGAAATTGAGCGTGTCTGCCCTGTTATAGAGGGGATTAAGGCGAGGTTTGATATTCCACTGTCGGTTGACACCTACAAATCGGCAGTGGCCGAGGCTGCTCTGTCAGCCGGAGCCGACCTGTTAAACGACATTTGGGGGCTTAAGTATGACGGTAAAATGGCAGGGGTTATAAGGAAGTTTGATGTTCCCTGCTGCCTTATGCACAACCGAGAAAAGGCGGTTTACGATAATTTTGTTGAAGATGTTATTTCCGATTTAAGGGAAAGCCTCGATATTGCCGAAAGAGCGGGGATTGAAAAGGATAAAATAATCCTCGACCCCGGTGTGGGCTTCGGAAAGGACTATAAGCAGAATTTGACGGTTATAAGAGAGCTTGACAGGCTTAAAGCTTTCGGTCTGCCCCTGCTTTTGGGCACTTCGAGGAAGTCGGTTATAGGGCTTACTCTTGACCTGCCCTCTGATAAACGTGTTGAGGGAACCATAGCAACAACGGTTATAGGAGCTTTAAAAGGGGCGGCCCTTTTCCGGGTTCACGATGTAGCGGCAAACAGACGGGCTCTTATTATGACGGAGGCAATAATTAAAAATGGACTTAATTAAAATAGACGATTTGGAGGTTTTTGCAAACCACGGTGTGTATCCCGAAGAAAACGAAAAAGGGCAGTATTTTTATGTAAGCATAAGGATATTGACCGACTTTAAGGCAGCCGCCGAAAGGGACGATTTGACAAAAACCGTAAATTACGGAGAAGTCTGCGACTTTGTTTGTAACTTTATGACTGAAAACACATTTAAGCTTATAGAAACGGCGGCGGACGGTTTGGCGGAGGAAATTCTTTTCCGTTTTTCGAGAGCGAGGGATGTTATTATTGAAATAAAGAAGCCTCAGGCTCCCATAAACCATAAATTCGGCTGTGTTTCCGTTTGTACCGAAAGAAAGTGGCACAGGGTCTTTATTGCCTTAGGCTCCAATTTAGGAAACAAAAGAGAGAACATAGAAAGAGGCTTAAGGCATTTAAAAAGCGATGACTCCGTAAGAATTTTGAAAGTGTCGGAGCTTATGGAAACAGCGCCTTACGGCTATACAGAACAGGACAGTTTCTTAAACGGTGCCGCCGAAATAGAAACCACTCTTGAACCCTTGGAACTTTTAAGTCTTCTTAAGGAAACGGAGGAGGCCTGCGGCAGAAAAAAAACTGTCCGCTGGGGACCCCGTACTCTCGACATAGACATAATTTTCTACGACGACCTTATAACCGACAGCCCGAAGCTTACAATCCCCCACAGGGAGATGCACCTGAGAGATTTTGTGAAAATTCCCCTGTGTCAAATAGCACCGGATTTTGTCCACCCTGTGTTTAAGAAGAGACTTTGTAATTTGTAATATTTCTAAAACAGAAACAACAGAATCACAAAAAACAGAATTTTGAAAAATTATTTGACAGCCTTGTATAAATATGTTATAATAATGAAAGTTTTTATTTTTATATCTTATTTACACAGGAGGAATCACTATGACAGGTTCAACAATCGGAGTATTGGTTATAATTATTCTGTATCTTTTTATGATGCTTGTAATCGGCTACCGCTACTCCAAAACAAACAAAAGTATTGACGACTTTTATTTAGGCGGAAGAAAGTTAGGCCCCTTTGTTACGGCTATGAGCACCGAGGCTTCCGATATGTCAAGCTGGCTGCTTATGGGGCTTCCCGGGCTTGCACTGGCTACCGGTATAGCGGAGCCGTTTTGGACGGCCTTGGGCTTAGGCGTAGGTACATACTTAAACTGGCTTATAGTAGCAAGAAAGTTAAGACGCTACAGCATGGAAACAAAGTCAATTACAATACCCGACTTTTTTGCAAACCGTTTTGACTCTAAAATTTTAGTAGGCATATCAGCTGTAATTATAGTAATTTTCTTCATACCCTATACGGCGTCGGGCTTCTCCGCCTGCGGCAAGCTGTTTTCAAGCCTTTTCGGTATGGGCTATCTTCCGGCTATGATTTTAAGTGCGGTTATAATAGTTACATACACAAGCCTGGGCGGCTTCCTTGCGGCAAGCACAACGGACCTTATACAAAGTATATTTATGTCTATAGCTCTTATAATAGTTGTTTTCTTCGGAATCAGCCTTGCAGGCGGCTTAGACATTGTTATGGCTAACGCAAAAGCCGAAGAGTGGATGCTTTCTATTACAAGCTGCTTAAGCGGAAACGAGGTTAAGCCCTACAGCCTTCTTGCTATTGTTTCAACCCTTGCTTGGGGCTTAGGCTATTTCGGTATGCCCCATATTCTTCTCAGATTTATGGCCTCGAAAAACGAAGAGCAGATTAAAAGCTGCCGAAGAATCGCCACTGTTTGGGTATTTATATCTATGGCGGTAGCTGTGTTTATAGGTGTTGTAGGCTACACTCTCTATAAAGACGGGACTCTTGCTTCTGTAGTTGAGGCGGAAAGCTTCGACTCGGAAAGAATACTTGTTTATCTTTCCGCAATTCTTAAGGACTACGGCTTTATTGCAATGATTTTCGCCGGAGTTGTTCTTTCCGGCATATTCGCCTGTACTATGTCAACGGCGGATTCTCAGCTTTTGGCGGCTTCCTCGTCTGTTTCGGAAAATATTCTTCACGAAATTTTAGGCATCAAACTCTCCGAAAAAGCTACCATTGCGGCCGCAAGAATCACCGTTGTATGTATCGCCCTTGCAGCCCTCGTTATAGCCTGGAATCCCGACAGCAAGGTATTCCAAATTGTTTCCTTTGCCTGGGCAGGCTTCGGTGCAACTTTCGGACCCCTTATGCTTATAGCCCTTTTCTGGAAAAGAGCAAACAAATACGGTGCCATTTCGGGTCTTGTTGCAGGCGGAGTTATGGTCTTTGTTTGGAAGTTTGTTGTAAGAGTCAAATTCGCAGGTTCAATCCTTGATATTTATGAGCTTCTTCCGGCTTTCATACTTGCCCTTATAGTAACTGTTGTTGTAAGCCTTCTTACCCCCGAGCCCTCAAATGAAATAACAGATACTTTCGACAAGGTAAATTCAGAGCTTAAGGCTTAATAATACATTTTATAAAATTAATCAACATCAATTCGCCCGGCAGGAGCTGTTTATTACGTTATTAAAGCTCCTCCGGGCATTTTTTATTCCTTTTTCGCATAAGCTGTTTATTATAAGGTTTGGAGAATGTTAATATGAACAATACAGTAAATGTAAATGAAGAAATAATAAATCTCATAACAGTGCAGTATGATATCACAAAAAAGGAAATATCCGATTACAAAGCTCTCAGGGGACAGCTTATAGACGAAAATGACAAAAATCTATTGGACAGCATACTTATTATCAAAAACAAACACCTTAAAATGCTTGCCGATTTATATTACCGCTTTAAGGGCGAACGGCTTACAGCACTTAAGACAGACGATGAAATCGGCGATACAGCCTCAGAAAGCTGCCTTTCGGCTAAACTGAAAGAGGCTGTTTTGGCAGAACTTGAAAATGCCGAAACCTACAGAAGTCTTACGGCGGATTTTCTGAACCGGTCTGTAAGAGACACCTTCTCGGAAATAATGACAGACTGCCAAAACAACGCTCTCCGCTTTTCCCTTTTGCTTACAAAGTATTCTTAAGAAAACCTTAAAATCATCAGTACAAAACAATTATTTATAAAGTTTGTAAGCCTGTCCTGCGGCAAAGCTCTGAGAATCGCGGGGAAGCCGTCGGCCGTGCCTCGCGTGGCCGGTGGCCCCCCCGCCTGCCTTTTTGCTGCGTCAGGAGCAAAAAGGCAGGCAGCGGCTATGATTTAGTATATTTTATTGCAGTCCGCCTTTCAACCCCATCAGTTATAAGCTTTCTGTTCGGCAGGTTTTTTTAGGTGTGAGGTGCCGTCTGCCCTACCGATCGGCACCCGTGGGGTAGCACAAACCGAGGGAGATGTCAAGGGCTTCGCAAGTCCTCCGGACCCTTGACATCTCCCTCGGTTTGTGCTGTTTAAAAGGTTTTGCGTTTGCCGTCGGGCAAACACCTCTTTTAACAATAGTTTATCCTCAGCCCCAAAACTTTTTCGCCGAATTTCAGTCTGAAAAACACATCATAAATCCATTTTCGGAAATTGAAAGGACTGCCTGCACAAATTGAAAATATCAATTCCGCAGCAGCCCCGTTTTATTTGTTTTATTTATTTTTATTTTATCTTATCTTATATGTTTTATGGTTTTAATATGTTTCGGGAGGATAGAGAGTTACGCTGAGTGTAAACTGTTTTCCGTTTCTCAGTCCCGATACTTCAACAACCTGGTTTGCACTGCACTCCTTAACCTGTTCCACAAGCTGATCGGGGCCGAATATGGACTCTCCGTTAAAGGAGGTTATTATGTCCCCTGTCTGAATCCCCGCAAGGTAAGCGTTTCCGCCCTCGGTTACGTCTACAACGTATGCCCCTGCCGATGTTCCGAGCTGCGAAACATATTCCTCAGGCACAGCCTGAACCGTTACGCCGAGAGTAGGCGTACTTTCACCTGTGGCAAGCTTCTCAAAAATAGGCGCCGCAACATTTGAGGTTATGCTGTAGCCTATTCCCTCAACCGTTTCGCTTGAAAACTTCGCTGTGTTTATACCTATAACCTCGCCCTTAGAGTTAAAGAGGGGGCCGCCGGAGTTGCCTGCATTTATGGCTGCGTCTGTCTGTATTACCGTCAGGGTCTTCCCCTGTATGTTTATCTTCTTTGAAATAGCACTTACAATACCCGATGTAGCCGTTATTCCCTCGCCTAAAGCGTTGCCTATGGCTATAACCGGGTCTCCGCTTGAAACCGAATCGGAATCTCCGAAAGTTGCTACTACAACCTCATTTATACCTGCCGCCTTAAGGTCTGCCGCCGACACTGAAACAACCGCCAAATCGGCATTTTGATCCGTTCCCACAACAACTCCTGCAAGAGGCGTATCCTCGTTAAATGAAACAGTAATGTCCGTAGCTCCGCTTATAACATGGTTATTTGTGGCTATATAGACATTGTATGCGTCCTTTGCGAATATGAAGCCGGAACCGCTTCCGTCAACCTCCTGAGTGCCGAAAAACCAGTCCTGAGTGTAGGCCACAGTGCTTATGGCTACTACAGAGGGTTTAACCGCCTTTATAATGGCAATCCTGTTGAGAGAGGCCTCATAAATACTCTCCGCCGACATAGACATTGCGTCCGCTTCTTCGCCCTTGTCAAACAGACCGCCGTCCTCTGAACCGTAATCTTCCGTTTCGTCCCCGCCCTCGGCTCCTGTGCTTGCGGGAACAAAATCCTCTGCTTTAATACCGCTTACAACCCCTGAGGCCGTAAGCCCGAAGCTTATGGAACCCAAACAAAGTGAAAAAATAAGTATACAGATAATAAAATTTCTGTAATAATGGCTCTTTTTAACGGGTGCTGCTTCCTGTGCTCCTGTGTTTGTTTCAGAGCTGTCAAAATATCTGTTTATGGTTTCGTCGGGAGTTCTGTTTTCATTCGTTTCAAATTCATTCATTTTCACTCCACCCTCTTTTATCAAAATTCATTATAGTTTTCAAGAACAGCCGTTACCGACATTGCTTCCCTGCCGTTTCTTACAAAATCTATAGTTACGGAATCACCAACGCTTAAGCCTGAAATTATGTTCTGTAAATCAGCCTGAGTGGCAACAGTTGTTCCGTTTACGGCGGTTATAATATCAGTTGCTCTTAAGCCTGCCTTTTCAGCGGCGCTTCCCGAGCTTACCTCCTGAATAAATACGCCTGTTATGTCGATGTTATACATCTGTCTGAAATTGTCGGTGATTGTAAAACACACAACTCCCAAATAGGGCTTTTCAACTGTTCCGTTTTCAATAAGCTGGTCTATTACGGAAACGGCCACATATGAGGGAATAGCGTAGCCCATACCCTCAATGCTCTCGGAACCTGTCTTAGCCGTGTTAATTCCTATAACCTGTCCGTCTAAGTTTACAAGGGCGCCGCCGGAGTTGCCGGGATTAATTGCCGCGTCTGTCTGGAGAACGGTTAAGCTGCTTCCGTCTACGCTTATGTCCTTGTTTTTGGCACTTATAATGCCCATTGTTACGGTCTTGCCCTCGCCTAAGGCGTTTCCTATGGCAAGAACGGTTTCGCCTATTTCCGTTGAATCCGTTGATACAAATTCAGCCGCCTTAACCTCGCTTATGCCTGCGTCAAGGAGAGCCTGTTTGCTTACCTTTATAACCGCAAGATCGTTTTCCGCGTCCTTGCCTACAAGAGTGGCGAAAACCTGTTCCTCTCCCGTAATGGAAATTGAAACTGAGGTGGCTCCGTCAACAACGTGGTTGTTTGTGGCAACATATACGTCGTCCCCGTCTATTTTATAAATTATGCCTGAGCCCGAGCCCGATGTTTCATAGGTCTGGTTCCACATATTCGTTGTGTTGGCGGTCATACTTATGTTTACAACGGAAGCCTCAACCGACTTGAAAACCTCTGAGATACTGTTGAAGTTTGTTGTGTAGACAATGGGAAGCACATCGTCGCTGCCGCCGCTGCCGAGACTTATGTCTCCTCCGCTTGCCGCAGCAACACCGCCGTTTTCATATAAATAGCTTCCTGCCATTGAGCCGCCGCTTATAGCACAGAACACAACCAAAACCCCTGCCGCAAAAGCCGCAAACCTCTTTAAGCCGCTTTTCTTCTTTGCAGGCTTTTCGTTTTTCAAAAGAGCCGCCGATTTTTCATCATAATAAATACCTCTGTCGATGTTTTCGGCATGAAGATTTCCCATATGCGCTTCCCCGCTCGGCTGAGCTTCGGCCTGTTTAACTTCCGGCTGCTCCGAAACAGGCTCGGCTGCCTCCGCCTCAAAATCGGGAGATGCAAATGTATCTTCTATATCATTATCATAATTGTGATCGAATTCGGAAAAAGCTTCCTCAGCCTCATTCTCGACAAAATTATCGGCTGTTTCTTCCGGCAAATTATTGTTTTTAATATTTTCGTTATTAAATTCGTTCATATTATTCATTCCTTTCTTTTTTTAAATAAAGATTCCTAAATATTGTTTGTAAAGCTGACTTTGAATCCTTTTACAATAAAAAGTATATCACAAATGCGGAAAAAAGCAATTACAAAACGATTAAATTTTTTTAATTTTTTATTTCACAATCTTTAACAATTTCAGCCAAAAATTAAGTTAAGGAAACGATGATTAATTCGCCGAAGCAGATTTGCCGCCGAGCGTTTCGAGTGTGAGGAAAGCATTTGAGGGCGTAGCCGGAGCCTACGTTGAAAATGCGTGACGAAGCAATCGGAACGCTCTGCGGTGAAGCTGCGATGAGCTAATTAATCAGCGGTTCCTTAAGAGCTTTAATTTTTAAAGCTGTGAACAGGTGCGGGGATTCTTCCTCCCCTTCTTATAAACCTCTCGCAGGAATAGCCGTTTACGGGCATAACGGGAGCCGTCCCCAAAAGGCCGCCGAATTCCACGCTTTCCCCTACTTTCTTGCCGTAGGCCGGAATAATCCTTACCGCCGTAGTCTTATTGTTAATCATTCCTATGGCCATCTCATCGGCAATTATACCCGAAATTGTGGCCGCAGATGTGTCCCCCGGCACAGCTATCATATCAAGCCCGACAGAACAGACACAGGTCATAGCCTCAAGCTTTTCAAGGGTTAAGGCTCCGTTTCTTACCGCCTCTATCATACCGTGATCCTCGCTGACGGGAATAAAAGCACCGCTTAAACCCCCTACATAGGAGGAAGCCATAAGGCCGCCCTTTTTTACATTGTCGTTTAATATTGCAAGAGCCGCCGTGGTTCCGGGGGCGCCTGCTGCTTCAAGCCCCATCTCGTTAAAAATCTCGGCTATGCTGTCGCCTATAGCCGGAGTGGGTGCAAGAGACAAATCGATTATTCCGAAAGGCACATCAAGCCTTTTAGAGGCCTCCTGAGCCACAAGCTGACCGGCTCTGGTAATTTTAAAGGCAGTCCTTTTAACCGTTTCGCAAAGGGTCTCAAAATCCGCCTCTCTTACACTTTGAAGAGCATGTTTAACAACACCGGGACCGCTGACGCCCACGTTTATAACCCTGTCCCTTTCTCCTACGCCGTGAAAAGCCCCTGCCATAAATGGATTGTCCTCAACGGCGTTGCAGAAAACAACAAACTTAGCACAGGCCATAGACCCCTCGTTCCTCGTAAGATAGGCCATTTCCTTTACAATCTCCCCCATTTTCTTAATGGCATTCATATTTATGCCGTTTCGGGAGCTGCCTACGTTTACCGATGAACAAACTCTCTCCGTGGAGGAAAGGGCTTCGGGTATGCTCCTTACCAAATTTACATCGCTTTTGGTAGAGCCTTTCTGAACAAGGGCGGAATAGCCCCCTATGAAGTTTACGCCTACGTTAATAGCCGCCCTGTCAAGAGTCTTTGCTATTTTAACGCAGGTTTCCTGACTGTGGCCGTTTGCAACAAGAGCCACGGGTGTAACGGAAATACGCTTGTTTACAACGGGTATGCCGTATTCCGCGGCTATTTCGTCTCCCGTTTTAACAAGGTTTTCCGCGCTTTCGGTTATTTTGTCATATATCTTGTCGCAGAGCTTATTCGGCTCCGAATCCGCACAGTCCAAAAGATTTATTCCCATTGTAATGGTGCGGACGTCTAAATTTTCCTCGCTTATCATTTTGTTGGTTTCCAAAGCCTCACTGCGGCTAATCATATAAACCAATCCTCCGTAAATAGTAACAGTATTTAACAATATCCAACGGGTATGCAACAGTTTAACCTGTTCACTCACCAAACAACTGCCACATTAAAATCATTATATCCTGTGCATATTATTAAAAATATCCTCTCTTTGAAGCTTTATTTCAAGCCCAAGCTCCTCTCCTATGCCCTTAAGGGACTTTGAAACAGCCTCAAACTTATGTGTATTGTCGGATAAATCTACAATCATCATCATATTGAAAAAGCCGCCCACAATAGTCTGTGAAATATCAAGTATGTTAATTTCCTCATTGGCTAAATAACTGCAAACCTTTGCAATAATTCCAACCCTGTCTTTACCTAAAACAGTAATAATTCCTCTCATTTATAAAATCCTCCGTGCTGATTATTTTTAAGTTCTTCAATCAGTTGTCTTTCCTCCTCCGAAAGCTCCGCCCTCTTAAGAAGCTCCGGACGCTTATTGAAAGTATTTATTATCTTCTGCCGCTGTCTCCACTTCTCCACATTTTCGTGGTGGCCGCTTAAAAGCACATCCGGCACACACCTTCCCATAAATTCATATGGTCTTGTATACTGGGGATATTCCAAAAGCCCATCTGAAAAGGACTCGTCCTCAAAGCTTTCTTCCTTGTTTAAAACACCGGGAACAAGCCTTGAAACGGCGTCTATTAAAACCATAGCCCCAAGCTCTCCCCCCGTAAGAACAAAATCCCCTATGGAAATTTCCTCAGGCTCAAGCTCGTCTATGACCCTCTGGTCTATCCCCTCATAGTGTCCGCAGAGAATTATAATATCCTCCGCTTTTGAAAGCTCTTCCGCCTTTTTCTGGTTAAAAACGGCTCCCTGAGGGGACATATATATAAGCCTTGCCCCGTCCTTAACCCTGTTTTTTACGCTCATATAAGCGTCATAAACGGGCTGTGCCTGCATAATCATCCCCGCTCCGCCGCCGTAGCCGTAGTCGTCTACCCGCCTGTGCTTATCCTCTGTGAAATTCCTTATGTCAACGGCTTCTACGCTTAAAAGCCCCTTTTCAATGCCCCTGCCTATTACGGAGTGGCTTAAACCCTGCTCTATCATCTCCGTAAAAAGCGTAAGTACATAAAACCTCATTATCTCAGCCCCTCTAAAAGCCTGACGGTCATTTTCCCCTCGGAAAGGTCAACCTTTAAAATACACTGTTTAACAGCGGGAATCAAAATATCCTTCCCCTCTGTCTTAACAACGTAAACATCGTTTGCCCCGGTAAACAGAATATCATAAAGCTCCCCTAAACTCTCCCCCTTTTCCGTAACAACCTCCATACCGTAAAGGTCCTTTACAAAATATTCGTCCTCGCCGCAGGGCTCCGCCATATCCCTCGTTATTTTGAGAACACAGCCCTTAAGAGCCTCGGCCTCGGTCATATTTTTAACCCCCTCAAGGCTTAAAAGTGCCATACCCTTGTGAAACCTTGCTCCCAAAACCTTTTTCTCCTCAATCTCCCCCTTTTTCTCAACAAAGACCCTTTCAAGTCCTAAAATTTCGTTTAAATCGTCAACATAAGGATAAACCTTAACCTCACCCTTTATGCCGTGAGTGTTGACAATCTTCCCAACGCTGAAATAATCCATTTTTAATCTCCTAAAAGTGTTAATAATATATATGTTACCTCAAATGCCTCTTTTTTTCAAGTATTTTTTCATCAAGTTTTTAAATATGCCGAAGCCTTTTTTACCTTTTATAACATTGTGACAATTAAATCCCGAAAAATTATAATAAATATAGTTATTTTGCTTGACTTTCGGGGTGCATATGAGGTAAAATAATATAAGGGTTATATTTTTCATATAAGGAAATAATAGGTTTATAAACCTGTTAAAATCTACTGGCCGAGAGCCGTAAAGCAATTATAATTTATTTATCCTGTGTTTAAGAATAAGGAGGACGGAAAAAATGAGAAAAACAAAAATCATCGCAACTATCGGCCCTGCCAGCAATTCCAAGGAAAAGCTGAGAGAATTAATGTCAACGGGTATAAACGCCTGCCGTTTAAATTTTTCCCACGGCACCCACGAGTCACACCTGCCTGTTATTGAAAACATAAAGGCGGTAAGAGAAGAGCTTGATCTGCCCATTCCCCTTATTCTCGATACAAAGGGTCCCGAAATGAGAACGGGAAACCTTGAGCAGGAAAACATTCAGCTTAAAAAGGGTCAGACATTTATTTTTACAACAGACGATATAGTGGGAAACAGCGAAAGAGTTTCCGTTACCTATGAGGGTTTCCCCGAGGATCTTAAGGTAGGGGCAAGGGTTCTGGTTGACGACGGTCTTATTGAGCTTATAGTAACTGGAATTAAAGACACAGACGTAATCTGTACGGTTAAAAACGACGGCGTTTTAGGCTCCCACAAGGGCATAAACCTCCCCGATGTAAAGGTAAATCTCCCCGCTCTTACGGAAAAAGACCTTTCTGACATCAAATTCGGTATCGAACAGGGCTTCGACTATATCGCCGCTTCTTTCATTCGTTCCGCAAAAGACGTTTTGGCAATTAAACGTGCCCTTAAGCAGAACGGCGGCCAGACAATAAAGATTATCTCTAAGATTGAGTCCCGTGAGGGCGTTAGAAATCTTAACGAAATACTTTCCGTAACAGACGCCATTATGGTAGCAAGAGGCGACTTAGGCGTTGAAATTCCCTTTGAAGAGGTTCCCATTGTTCAGAAGCAGATGATCCATAAATGTATCGACAAGGGCATACCCGTTATAACGGCGACCCAGATGCTCGAGTCTATGGTTCACAATCCCCGTCCCACAAGAGCCGAGGCTTCCGACGTAGCAAACGCAATCTATGACGGAACAGACGCAATTATGCTCTCAGGGGAATCGGCAAAGGGCGAATATCCCGTTCAGGCCGTTCAGGCAATGGTAAACATAGCCGAAAGTATAGAAAGCTCTATAGACTATACTTCACGCTTCAAGGGCAAAGGCTCCGCAAAGCTTACGGATATCACAAACGCAATGTGTCACGCCGTTGTTACCTCCTCTTCAGACCTGAGTTCAAAGGGTATCATAGCCGTTTCAAATTCGGGCTTTACGATTTTCAAGCTTGCCAAATTCCGTCCTGCCGTTGAGCTTTACGGCTACACGGCCAACCCTGCCGTTGCCCGTCAGCTTAATATAGTTTGGGGAACGACCCCCGGCCTTATTCCTTTCGTAAGGACGAATTTCGCCGACCTCTTTAATGTATCCGTTGAAAAGTGCAAGAAAGACGGCTACATAAAAGACGGCGACATAGTTATGCTTGTAGGCGGAACCCCCGTAGGCAAAACAGGCAACACAAACACAATAAAGGCTCACGTTGTAGGTGAGGGCTTCTTATAATAACCGATTTATTATAATATTTTTACCGATATAATACAGGGAAGTCTCCCGTCTGTAAGGGCAGGAGACTTTCTTTGTCAGGCAGGTCTGAATTAAGGAGCGGACATTATGAAAAAAGCAATTTTTACAGGAACAGCCTCAGTTTTGGCGGCAGGTTTATTGACAATAGGCATAATAAACCTTTCAGGCGGCTCAGAAGCTGCGGAAGCTTCCGTTAAAGAGGATTTTACGGAAGATGCTCTTCCCCTTTCCTGCGAAACCTCTTCGGCTTCCTCAAGCGCTTTAAACGTGCCTGTCAGTGTAAAAACAAACAGCAAATGGCAGGAGAACTCCTCTTACTGTTACAGCTATGAAATTACGGCGGACAACAATTCAAGCAAAACAATTTCCGACTGGCAAATGAAACTTACATTCAGCGGCAGCACGGAAATTATGCAGCTTTGGAACGGAAGCTATAATCTTGAGGGCAATGCCCTTAAAATATCCCCTGCCAATTACAACAAAAATCTGACCGCAGGCTCCTCCCTAAGTGTAGGCTTTAACTGCAAGTCCTCCGCACAAACCGAAATCATATCCGTAAAGCTGTATGAAAAGGGCAAAATCATAGGAGAATATACAAAAAACAACTCCTATACCGCCGAAACGGAAACCGAAGCCGTTACGGAAAATGCGCCTAAAGCCTCAGGCGGCGAATATGGTGGAGATACGCCCCTTGAAAAATACGGAAAGCTTTCGGTGTCGGGTAAAAATCTTGTGGACAGCAGCGGAGAGCCTGTTGTTTTACAGGGAGTAAGTACCCACGGTCTGGCTTGGTACCCTCAGTACATAGACAAAGAAGGCTTCCGATGGCTTAGGGATTATATGAATACCGATGTTGTAAGGCTGGCGGTTTATTCAAGCGAAAACGAGGGCTACAGCAGGGAGCTTTATACAAAGGTTGACGAGGGAGTAGCCTACGCCTCGGAGCTTGGTATGTATGTCATGATCGACTGGCACATTTTGGAACAGGGCAACCCCAACACAAACAAAGGGGAAGCGGCTGAATTTTTTACCTATATGGCCGAAAAATACCGTGACTGCGACAATGTGATATACGAAATATGCAACGAGCCCAACGGCGATGTACAGTGGGAAAGAGACATAAAGCCCTATGCCGCCGAGATTATAGAAATTATAAGGAGCTATGACGAAGACGGAATTATTATCGTAGGAACCCCTACATGGTCTCAGGACGTCGACACAGCGGCTCTAAGCCCCATTGAAAATCAGACAAACATTATGTACGCCCTCCACTTCTACGCCGGAACCCACGGCCAAGCCTTAAGAGACAAGCTCTCTTATGCCTTAAGCTTAAACCTGCCTGTTTTTGTTACGGAATTCGGCATAAGCGAAGCCTCAGGCGGCGGCAGCATAAACACCGATGAGGGAGATTTATGGATAAATTTTCTCCGTGAAAACAATATAAGCTATGTCTGTTGGAATTTATCAAACAAGGCGGAAGCCTGCGCAATTTTAAACCCCGACTGTAATAAAACCTCCGCTTGGGAACAGGCCGACCTTTCGGAATCGGGAAAATGGCTTTTTAATACTTATAACACCTATAAATAATACACATAACAGGGACTTAAGCTTTTCCGCCTAAGACCCTTTAATAATTTTGTTATTAAGGAATCGCTGATTAATTAGCTCATCGCAGCTTCGCCACCGATTTTTCCGATTGCTTCGTCACGCATTTTCAACGTAGGCTACGGCTACGCCCTCAAATGCCTTCCTCACACTCGAAAAAATCTGCGGCAAATCTGCTTCGGCGAATTAATCATCGCTTCCTTAACCTCTGTTTTATTCATTATCCCCTCAGCGTCCACACCCGGGTGAGTAACAATTATCCTTGCGGTTTGCTCAACAAAATCGGAGTCAAGCCCTGTTTTTTTGCATATTGCCTCTATGCTATAGCCTTTATCCATAAGCTTCATGATAAACTCTATGTTTTTAAGAAGATTTTTATCGGGCTTTTCTGTGGAAAACTCTTTTAAAAGCTCAATCCTCTTTACGGAATACTCCCCTTTATTTATATCCATTACCGCCATAGTAACAGGCAGGTTAAACCGCCTCCTGCCGCAGCTTCCCGGATTCAGCCAAAGCCGATTATCTCTAATCTCCTCATAATATTTGTGAGAATGGCCGAAAACCACAACATCAGCCTTTAAATCTTCGGGAATATCTTTCTTATTGTGAACAAGAAAAAACCTGACCCCCGAAAGCTCAAACTCAAGCTTTAAGGGTATTTCCTCCACCCACAGGCCGCTGTCGCAGTTTCCCCTAACCGCAAACAAGGGTGCGCCCTTTTTCATAACCGCCCTTATTTCCTCCAAAATTTTCGGGGAACAAATATCTCCCCCGTGAATTACGGCACCGCAGTCTCTTATAATTTCGGCTGCCTCCTGTCTTAACAAATTGTGTGTGTCCGATATAACCGCCGTTTTCATAGCTGTTTTAAGCGTCCTCCTTAAATATACGGAATCTTTTAAGCCCTGACATAATTATTTAAGACGGGCACTGTAAATTTGATCGGGTTCAGGCTCGCTCAAAACCTCTTTTTTATCCTTGTATATTATACATTTATCCTTTTCCTCGGTCATTTTTCCTATTATCGCTGCCTTTATGCCTGCCTTTTCGAGGGCTGCCGCAAGCTTTTCCCCCTCATAAGCGGCAATAACCATTGAACCGCTTGAAATAAGCCTCAGGGGATTAACGCCGAAAAGACGGCAGATTGTCTTTGTTTCTTCCAATATGGGAATCCTGTCGGCATAGACCTCTATGCCTAAGCCGGAACCCTCGGCAATTTCATAGCAGGCTCCCAAAATTCCCCCCTCTGTTACGTCGTGCATAGCCGCAGCACCGTATTCGGAAGCAATAAGACCCTCTGTTTTAACGGAAAGAAAGTCTGACAGGCTTTTTGCTTTTTCGATTACGGTTTTCGGAAGAAGCCTTAGCAGCTTTTCCTCGTTGTCGGCGGCTAAAACAGAGGTTCCCTCCAAAGCGGCATATTTGGTCATAATTACGTCCTGTCCCGGTTTGGCTCCTCCTGTTTTTATAAATTTCCTGTTTACGGATTTTCCCACAACCGTTGCCGAAACAACCGGGCGGTTTACGGCGTCTGTAATTTCCGTATGACCCCCTAAAACCTCAAGCCCTGCCTTTTCCGTTTCGGAAAAAATATCTTCGCTTAAACGGGACAGCTCCGCCTCGTTAAAATCGGGAGGCAGCAGCAGAGTTATAAGCAGCCCCACAGGTTCACAGCCGTTTGAATATATGTCGTTTGCGTTTATATTCACAAGAAGCTTTCCTATGTTTTCACAGGCTCCCGTAATGGGGTCCGTGGAAAGTATCAAAAGCTCCTGCCCCATATCCAAAACAGCACAGTCCTCCCCTATGGAAGGACGCACTCTTACTTCTTTTCTTTTTACACTGTTTAATTCGGCTTTTTTGAAAATATATTTGTCAAGCAAATCGGAGGGCAGCTTTCCCACTTCCATATTATCTGCTCCTTAATCAATATTAATCAGTATTAATTTGTATTATATGTACTCTTGTTTACCTTAACCGTATCCACAAGCTCTCCGTTTTCATAGACCCTCTTATAAAGCTCATAGGTTACGGTTGTGTCGGTTTCGCCTGTTTTTGCGTTGTAAAATTCTAAGGTTCTGCCGCTGTTGTGAAGCTCATAGCCCTCTATTGTGACAACAACATTGTTGTTTTCGAGGGCAGCCTTTATTATAAGAGGGTAGCCTGTGTTATTTGTAATCTTAAGGTCTTTAACATCTCCGGCAAGAGTGGCGTCATAGGCGTAGTCCATATAGCCCACTTTTTTTGAGTGGTTATATCTTTCCGTAATTTCAAGCTCCGCAAGCAGAGCCGCATTGTATAGAGCGGAGGAAACCTGACACACACCGCCGCCTATATCCTCGGTTAATTCTCCGTTTACATAGGCTCCGGCATATTTGTAGCCGCTGGCCTCGTCATAGGGGGCAAAACAGTCGTTTGTTGAAAATGTTTCCCCCGGAAGAATGGTCTGACCGTTAAGCTTAGAAGCCGCAACGCTTAAGTTTGTAACCCTTGCCTCGTCCCCCGTTGTATAGGAGCTTGAATATGTACCTATTGTCGAAGACGTAAACTCAAAATCCTCTTTTGTATATTCCGGCGCAATTTGGTCTATGACAATCATAACGTCGGCGGAACGCTTTATGGGAAGAAGCTCCATAGCCATTTCAGCCGTTCTTTCCTTGTTTACTTTCCAACCGGGAGAGGAATCCGTTACCGTTATAACTCCGTCCTCATATAAATATTCAGAATTTACGGGGTCTTTGTCTAAATCGTCGCAGACAAGCTGAACACATTTCTCTAACTCGGTGTTGTCATAAATCCACTCGGAGTCAAGATATTTGCCTCTGTCCTTGTTTTCCATAACCTCGGCATACCTCTGCTTCATATCCGGGTTTTCCCTGCCGAAATTATAAGCCTCGTCAACAGAGGATTCAAAGTCATAGCTAACCCCTAACTCTTCAAATGTAAACTCACGGCTGTAGCCGAAACTGTCATAGCGGAAAGTTACAGTCAATTCCGTAAGGTTTGTGGAAATTTGGGACTCAAGTGTTTCAAGAGCCTGTTCCTTTGTAAGACCGCCCACGTTAATATCGTTTACATACACATTAGAATATATGGTATCAACGTCAAGAACAGCCTTTATCTCGGCTTCTTCCCTTTCGGAAGCCATCCTTTCCGCCAGCTCGTCCCTCATAATTATAAAAGCGGCAATAAGCAGGGCAAGCAGAACAAGAGCGGCGGAACAAATAATTACGGTTCCCCTCTGTTTCTTTTGGGCACTTGTCAGCTTAGGCTTAGCTGTTTCCTGAATATTTTCTTCCAATTTACTCATATCTGCCTCCGTAAAGCCTTTATCAGACCGCATTTAAAAAGCTTGCCGCAAAAGGTGCAGCCACGCTTAATATCATAACAATTATAACAACAGCGGCAATAATCCTTGCCAGTTTTTGTCTTTGCTGAGAAGTCATTCTTTTCATATTTTCATATCCCCCAAATATATATATTTATATTTTCGCTTATCCTAAATTATATCACAGAGGTTATAAAAGTGCAATAACCAAATTAAAACAAAAATTTGATGCCGGGCGGAGAAAACCGAAAAAAGCCGCCTGTATAAATTGAAAATATCAATTTTGCAGGCAGCCCTCTGTGTATATTGTATGTATCAGAAATTATATTTTTTAACGCCGATGTCTTTTCGGAAATGCTTGTCTTTAAAGTCGATTTTGTCAACGGCTTTGTAGGCTGTCTTTATGGCCTCGTCAAGAGAGGAGCCTGTGGCGGTTACGCCTATGACCCTGCCGCCGTTTGTGTAATATTTTCCGTCCTTAAGGGCTGTTCCGGCGTGGTAAACCTTAACAGAGGGGTCTTTCTCCGCCTCATCTATGCCTGTTATTTCATAGCCTTTCTTATAGCTTACGGGGTAGCCTCCCGAGGCCATAACAACGCAGGCCGCTCCGCCCTCGTCCCATTCTATGTTTAATTTATCCAAGGTTCCGTCAACGCAGGCCTCGAATATCTCCAAAAGGTCTGATTTTAAACGGGGAAGAACTACCTGTGTTTCAGGGTCGCCGAAGCGGCAGTTATACTCTATAACCTTAGGCCCCTCTTTAGTCAGCATAAGCCCGAAATAGATTATGCCCTTAAAGGTTCTGCCCTCTTTGTTTAAAGCCTCAACCGTAGGTATGCAGATTTTCTCCATAACCTCTTTTGCTTCCTTTTCGCCGTAGACCCTGCTGGGGGAGAAGGTACCCATGCCCCCTGTGTTAAGACCCTCGTCGTTGTCGTAGGCCCTCTTGTGATCCTGTGCGGAAACCATAGGCACAACAGTCTTTCCGTCGCAGAAAGAGAGAACGGAAACCTCAGGACCTGTCAAAAATTCCTCTATAACAACGGTAGTGCCGCTTTTGCCGAATTTTTGATCTATCATCATTTCCCTAAGCCCGGAAAGAGCCTCTTCCTCGGACTGACAGATTAAAACACCCTTGCCTAAAGCCAAACCGTCTGCTTTTAAAACAACGGGAGGAGTAAGGGTTTTGACATATTCGGAAGCCTTATCGAAGTTATCAAAGGTTTCATACCTTGCCGTTGGAATATTATATTTCTTCATAAGCTCCTTAGAGAAAGCCTTAGAACCTTCAATTATCGCCGCATTCTTTCGGGGGCCGAAAACACGAAGCCCCTGAGCCTCAAAGGCGTCAACCACACCCATAACAAGGGGGTCGTCCATACCTACAACAGTAAAGTCTACGGCCTTTTCTTTAGCAAATTTAACAAGACCCTCAATGTCTGTTGCCCCTATGGGAACGCACTCCGCCTCTGCCGAAATTCCGCCGTTTCCGGGTGCGCAGTATATTTTTTCAATTTTCTTTGATTCAAGCAGCTTGTGAATTATGGCGTGTTCACGTCCGCCGCTTCCTATAACAAGTATCTTCATTTGCTTATTCTCCTCCTGCTCTTATTACTTTGTTTCCCTCTACTTTAAGATGTCCCTCGGCAAAGAGAGCTACGGCTTCGGGGAAGATTTTCCACTCGGCCTCTTCCATTACTCTTCTTTGAAGAATCTCCGCCGTATCATCGTCCCTTACCTCCACGGCTTTTTGCAAAATTATGGGGCCGTTGTCGGCTTTGCCGTCCACAAAATGAACCGTAGCCCCCGTTACCTTAACTCCCTTTTCAAGAGCCGCCTCGTGGACGTGAAGCCCGTAGAAGCCCTCACCGCAGAATGAGGGAATAAGAGCCGGGTGAATATTCATAATTTTATTGGGAAAAGCCTCCGTAAAAACAGGGTCTAAAATCACCATAAAGCCCGCAAGAAGTATAAGGTCAACCCGTTTTTCCTTAAAGTGTTCTATAAGAGCCTCTGAATAGGCCTTTCTGTCGGGATAGTCCTTTACTTTTATAACCCTGCCCTCTATGCCGTATTTTGCGGCTCTCTCCAGTGCATAGGCTCCCGGCTTATTGCTTACTGCGGTTACTATTTTTCCGTCGATTCTGCCCTCGTTTATGCTGTCTATAATTGCCTGCAGGTTCGTGCCTCCGCCGGAGACTAAAGCTCCTATTCTAATCATATAAAGGCCCTCCCCTTATTTTAAAATAATATCAATTCCGTCTCCGTCCGCAATATAGCCTATCTTATAAGCCCTCTCGCCGTTTTCGGAAAGTATGTCCATAGCCCTCCGGCAGTTTTCAGAGGCAACGCAGACAACCATACCTATACCCATATTAAAGGTGTTGTACATAGACATTCTCTCAATATGGCCTTTCTTCTCCAAAAGCGTAAATATTGCCGGAATTTCATAGGCTCCCTCTTCTATAACCGCCTTTGTTCCCTCAGGCAGTATTCGGGGTATGTTTTCGATAAAGCCGCCTCCTGTTATATGACTTATGCCCTTAACCTCAACCCTTGAGATAAGGTCTAAAATCTGTTTAACGTAAATTTTGGTAGGTGTCAAAAGAGCCTCGCCTAAGGTTTTTCCCAGTTCGGGAACATAGTCGTTTATGTTTTCCTTTGTGGGGTTTAAAACCTTTCTTACAAGAGAAAAGCCGTTCGAGTGGAGGCCGCTTGAGGCTATGCCTATTAAAACGTCTCCCGGCTTTATTTTTGAGTCGTCTATGGTGTTTTTGCTGTCAAGAATACCTACAGTAAAGCCCGCAAGGTCGTATTCGTCCTCAGGCATAAGCCCCGGGTGTTCTGCGGTTTCGCCCCCTATAAGGGAACAGCCCGCCTGACGGCAGCCCTCTGAAACGCCCTTAACTATTTCCGCAATCTTCTCGGGATAGTTTTTGCCGCAGGCGATGTAGTCAAGGAAGAAAAGACATTCCGCTCCGCTGCAAACAACATCGTTTACACACATGGCCACAGCGTCAATGCCCACTGTGTCGTGTTTATCCGTAAGAAAAGCAATTTTAATCTTCGTTCCTACGCCGTCCGTTCCCGAAACAAGAACGGGCTTCTCCATATTTTTGGCCTTTGATATGTCGAAAAGGCCGCCGAAGCCCCCAAGCTCCGCCAATACCTCAGGGCGAAAGGTGGATTTTACACTTTCTTTCATAAGCTCAACAGACCTATAGCCTGCGTTTACGTCTACACCTGCCTGTTTGTAGTCCATTTTTTGTCCTCCGTTAATGTTTTTTTGCTATGTTTATATATTTCTATTTCATTACAAACTGTTTAAATACCCCTCGGCATAGCTTTGATATCTTCTGTCGGGATGGTTTTCCTTTACCTGTTCAAAAAGCTCCCTTGCGGTGTCGTTTTCCTGCCTGTCCATAGCTATCCTGCCCAAATAAAACAGGGCTGTGTACTTCGTTTTCAAAAGCTCCTCATCGTCCCCTGCTTCATCGGAGTATGTAAGGGCTTTGTTGAAAAATATTTCGGCACTTTCGCTGTCCCCCTCGTTATAGGACTTTCGGCCCAAATCCACAAGGCCGTTTGCACCGTTTAGGGTTACATTATATATTATGGAATTGTATATTTCAAGGCTTTCCGAAGAAATTCCCCTTGTGTCCATTCCGAAAATCAAGCCGCAGGCGTCTATATAGTAAAATGCATCGTAAAGCTCTTTAGCTCTTTTAATGTCCGCTTCCCTTGCGGCAATGTCGGCACTGAGGTTCCCACTGCTTGCCCCCTCGGAACCTGCCTCGGATACGGCGGAGCCTGAAACGGCAGCTTCCCCCGAGCCGGAGGAACCGGCACCGCCGCTCTGCCTTATGCCGGGAATAATGAGAAAAACGAAAACCGCCGCACAGGCCAGCACTCCTATAAGAAAAGCCGCGGCTTCCATAAACATCATTGAAGTAAACGGCCCCTGTTCCTCCATAGGCGGCGGCTGAACCTCAGTTGTTTTCTTTTTCTGCTCTATATTGCCCGTTATTTTGATGGGTGGTCTTGTCCTGTCGGGGCAGAGAATATTATAGTGAAGAGAGGCCTGAGGGTTGGCCGTGTCTGTATAAAGCACGGATTTTGTAAGCTCCAAAGCCTTGCTCCTCTCCCCTATTATAATATAGCAAAGCGTCATTAAATTGACTGCCTTTAAAAGACGGGGGTTAAAATCCAAAGCTCCCTTAAGCTTATTTATAACCGTATCTATATAACGGCGGATTTTTTCCGTATCGTCGCTTTTTATATTTACGGTTTTAAGCATAGCTAAAGCCTCGTTATACATCTTCACTCCCATATCCATTTTGTCAAATTCCACAATATTTTCCTTTGAATATTCCATGTATTCAAGGGCTTTATTGTCGGTTTTTTTATATGAGGCGCTCAAAAGCCAGTGTTTAAAGGCTTCTCCCGTCTCTCCCATTTCAAGGTAGACAAGACCTATAAGATTTCTTGCGTTTATGTTTTTCTTATTGCAGGCTATAGACTGCTTCAGACAGTAAAGCGCCGCCGTAAGATTTGAAAACTTTATTAAATCTATTGCCCGATTGTAATATTTGTCGGATATACCTTTAAGCTTAATCATAACCGCCGCATCGCTTCCGCAGCTGCGGCAAAGGCGGTCGTTCCTATGTATTTCACCGCCGCACCGGAGACATTTCAAAGTCTTATACCTCCATAAAATTAGTTTTTATCTTTTTACATTTTCCTTGATATTAAAGAGCGGCCTGTTAATCGGTGTTTCTTTAACTAAAGCCCAGCCCCAACCCTTTATTTTGTGACTGAGCTTTGTGTATAGTCATATAGCTTTATATTTTTTCACAATGCCCTCAGGCACTTTTTCCCAGCATATACTCTCTTGCTTCCTCCTCGGAAATCTCAAACTTGCCCATTATTTTCCTTTCAATATCAGCCTCCGCCATATCGAACTCACGGCAGGTTTCTATCGTAGTCAAAATTGCAGCCTCCCACGAAGCTTTGATCGCAGCTTCCTCTGCGGCCTCTTTTACTAATACTTCAAACGCATAACACATATCCGTTACCTCCTCTCTTTTCGGTAAATGATATTCAAAATTCATTACCTCGCTCAGCAATATACCTGTTTCACTTTCAAGACTTCTGTATCTGTCATCGGTTATCATTTTCTTAATTTCCGATGGGTTTCTCATATTCTTAATATACATAAGAGCTTTCCCCAAATCGGAGCTGAATTTTTCAATTTCTTCATCATTCAGCTCGTTTGGAATTATTAGGTTTATTTCATAATTGCTTATAAACCTGAGAGCTGTCTTATTTTTTATATTCATCATATCGTGGAGACACCGAGGCCCCATCCATTCTCCGTCGCCCCAGTATATCACAAGAGTAATAACAGGCAAAAGCCTGTCGTCCTTATGGAAGCCCGACAAAAACTCGGCGCCGCTGCCGTAATTTTTTGCCTTGCTGTGGGCTCTTGCCGCTTCCTGAATCTGTGACACATATTCCATAGCGTCATAGAGCATAGTCTTTACAGGCATAGCATAGTGTACTTCCCTTTGATTTTCAATACCTAAAAGCATATACACCATATCGTCATCGGCCATAACGGAACAAAAGGTGTCTCTTATTTTTTTGTATTGGCTGTGTCTTTATACCCGTTTCGTCCTCGCCATAGGGAACCGTAACCGCTGACGCGTCCACTTTCCGAAGCTTATTCGGGTCAATCACCTGTTCGCCGTCATACACATAGTAATTAAACGCATCGGCAAACACCCTTTTATTTTTCATATAATTCTTTGTCAGAACATCAACTCTGCCCACAGCCGCTCACCTCTTTCCGCTTTACCTGTAATTATAATATACCATACAGCCGCAAAATTTTCAAGCACCTCAAACATTTTTACGTAAAATACATAAACAAAATATTTTTCTGTTCGGGTAAATCCAAAAATATCACGGTTTCCTCAGCACTCCCTTTGCCGTTAAAAATCAAATAAATGCCCTTATCTCCTGCTCTCTAGCATTTCAAGCAAATCCATAATATCCTCAACATCGTTATTGTTAATATCGTCCTCAATGCCGTCTATTTCCAAAACCGGCTTATATTTTTCAATTTCTTTCTTTAAATCAATCATTCCAATCTTCCTTTCCGTTGCTTATAAGCTCTAAGACCTCCCCTATTAAATAGAGGGAGCCTGTTACAAAAATTATTCCGTCCTTAAAGCTTACCGCTTTTTTAAGGGCAGCTTCCGGCTCGTTTATATAATATGTTTCTTTGTCAAGTTTAATTCCCGTAGGGTCAAAGGCTCTTTTTGACGGGGGCATTGTCAGTATGACCCTGTGGGCATTTTCCGAGAGCTTCTTAATAAGGGGAACAGGCCTTTTATCGGCCAAAACCCCTGTCACAAGGGTGATTTTCCCCTCGGTCTCTCCGAGAGCCTTAAGATAGGCCGAAAACTCCTCCGCGGCGTTTAAATTGTGGGCGCCGTCAAGAACAATCAGGGGCTTGCGGCAGACAACGTCCATTCTGCCCCTTATTTTGGCTTTTTTAACACCCCCGTAAACAGCCCCCTCGGATATATGATAACCTAAACCCCGAAGAATTTCAGTCCCCGTTAAAACGGCGGAAATATTATATGGCTGGTAAAGCCCTGCCATTTGTGAGCAAAGGCCTTTATATTCAAAATATTCCGTTTCAATATCAAAAGCCGTACCCTCGCTGCCGGAGCTTATGACATTTAAGCTTAAGTCCTCGCTGTAGTAAAGCTCCACCCCTTTCTTCTCGGCAATCTTATTTATAACCTCATAGGCCTCCGGCTGCTCGGGATAGAGTACACAGGGACAGCCCTCCTTTATAATGCCGCCCTTTTCCGCTGCAATTTCTTCAAGGGTATTCCCCAAAAACTCCGTATGGTCAAGGGCGATTTTCGTAATCGCCGTATAAAGGGGAGCCTTAACAATATTAGTAGAGTCAAGCCTGCCACCGAGGCCTGTTTCAAGAATAAGAAAATCGGGCTTCTTTTCGGCAAAGTATGAAAAGCAGACGGCGGTTATAAGCTCGAAAAAGGAAAACCATTCGCCTCTTTCGCCGAAGTATTTTTCCGACATCTCCTTAACATAGCTCACCTCTGCGGCAAAATCCTCATCCGATATATTTTCGCCGTTTAAACTGATTCTTTCGTTATATTTTATAAGATGGGGAGAGGTAAAAACTCCCACACTGAAGCCTGCCTCCCTCAAAATGCTCTCCATATAGGCACAAAATGAGCCTTTTCCGTTTGTGCCTGCAATGTGGATAATTTTAAGCCCCTTTTCGGGGTTTCCCATAAGATTAAGCAGACCCTCAAGGTCGGAAAGGCCGTGTTTTGAGCCTAAAACCGCCGAATTTTCAAGATACTTTACAGCTTCACCGTATGTCAATTTTCCGAATCCTCAATATTTAAGATAAGCCCAAGCTCGTCAAGCTGCTTCTGTTCCGCAACATTGGGGGCGTCTGTCAGCAGACAGGAAGCGTCCTTTACCTTAGGAAAGGCTATAACGTCCCTTATGCTCTCGGCTCCGGTCATAAGCATAATAAGCCTGTCAAGGCCGAAAGCCAAGCCCCCGTGAGGCGGAGCGCCGTACTTAAAGGCGTCAAGCAGGAAGCCGAAACGCTCCTGTGCGTCCTCCTCGGTAAAGCCCAAACACTTAAACATAGTGTTTTGAATATCTCTCGAATATATCCTTATAGAGCCGCCTCCCAGCTCACAGCCGTTTAAAACCATATCATAGGCCTTAGCCCTTACGTTTTGGGGCTCTGTTTCAAGCTTATTAAGATCCTCGTCCATAGGAGAGGTAAATGGGTGGTGCATAGCCACATAACGCTGTTCCTCTTCGGAATATTCAAAAAGAGGAAATTCCGTTACCCAGAGGAATTTATATTCATTATTGTTAAGCAGACCGTTTTTCTCGGCCACTTCAAGACGGAGAGCCCCTAAAGCGTCCCAAACAACCTTATTTTTGTCGGCGCATATAAGAATCAAATCTCCCGTCTTTGCTCCGGCGAAATCGGCTATTTCCTTAATCTGCTCTTCTGTGAAAAATTTTGAAATAGTGGTCTTAAAGCCCTTTTCCTGAACGTTTATCCATGCAAGCCCCTTTGCGCCGTAGGTCTTTGCCGCATCAACAAGACCGTCAATCTTCTTTCTCGGCAAAGAGCCGCAGCCCTCGGCCACTATACACCTGACGGAACCACCCTTTTCAATCGCACCCTTAAACACCATAAAATCAGTGTCTTTAACAAGCTCCGTTATGTCCTTAAGCTCCATACCGAAGCGAATGTCCGGCTTATCGGAGCCGAAGCGGTCCATAGCCTCCTGCCAGGGCATACGCAGGAAAGGCGTTTCAAGGTCTATTCCCTTAAGCTCCTTAAATACTCTCTTAATAAGCCTTTCGTTTACGCTCATAACGTCCTCGGCTTCCACAAAGCTAAGCTCCATATCTATCTGAGTAAACTCGGGCTGTCTGTCGGCTCTTAAGTCCTCGTCTCTGAAGCACTTAACAATCTGGAAATATTTATCGAAGCCCGACACCATAAGAAGCTGTTTAAAAAGCTGGGGCGACTGGGGCAGGGCATAGAAATTCCCCGGGTGAACCCTGCTGGGAACGAGATAGTCCCGTGCTCCCTCGGGGGTGGATTTTGTAAGCATAGGCGTTTCAATCTCTATAAAGCCCTCTTCGCTCAGAAAATTTCTGACCGCCTGAGCGGTTTTGTGCCTTAAAATAAGGTTTTCGGCCACATTGGGGCGGCGTAAATCCAAATATCTGTATTTAAGACGCAGCTCCGTGCTTACGTTTACACTTTCTTCAATCTGGAAAGGCGGCGTCTCAGATTCATTTAAAATTCTCATCTCCGAAACGGCGATTTCAACCTTACCCGTTTTCATCTTTTTGTTTATATTGTTCTCCGTCCTTAAATTGACGGTACCTACAATACCCAAAACATATTCGCCCTTTACTTCCTTTGTTTTTGCTATGATTTCGGAGGAACAGCTCTCGTCAACCACTGCCTGAACGATTCCCGTTCTGTCTCTCAAAAGTATAAAGGTAAAGGGACCCATCTCTCTCTTACGCTGAACCCAGCCCATAACCGTTACCGTTTTTCCTGCCAAGGCCTCTGTTACCTCACCGCAGTATACCGTTCTTTTAATCCCCTGCATTAATTCTGCCATTTTATTTATCTCCTTTTATAATATCTGCGGCCTCCTCGGCAGGGAGTGCCTGCTGAGTGCCTGTGTTCATATTCTTAAGTGTAACTTTCCCCTCTTTAACCTCGTTTTCTCCTATAATAACCACATAGGGAATGCCGCAGCGGTTGGCATATTTCATCTTCTGCTTCATACCCTTTCCGCCGTAGCAGACGTCAGAGGGGATACCCTCGGCTCTTATAAGCCCTGCCGCCTTTACGGCAAACTCAACGCAGGTCTCGTCCATAGGCAGAACAAGAGCCTTAACAAGGGTCTTTGAAGCCGTTTCTATTATTCTGTTTTCCCGAAGCTGAGAGAAAAGCCTTGTTAAGCCTATTGAAACCCCTACCCCGGGAAGCTTCTGTTTTGTGTAATATTCGGCCAAATTTTCATATCTTCCGCCGCTGCAAACGCTTCCCAAAGAGGGATAGTCATTCAAAACAGTTTCATAAACCGTGCCCGTGTAATAGTCAAGGCCTCTCGCTATAGTAAGCTCAATTTGAAAAGCCTCTTCCTCCACACCGAACATACGTATATACTCGGTAACTTTTTCAAGCTCCTCTATGCCCTCATAATATTTTTCGCTTTTGACATCGAGAGCTTTAAGTCTTTCAAGCTTTTCACGGTTATTTCCCCTTGTTCCCACAAAGCCCATAATTTTATCAACGGAAACAGCATCAGCCCCAAGCTTTAAAAGCTCGGCTCTTACGTTTTCCTCCCCTATTTTTTCGATTTTGTCTATTATCCTCAAAACCTCGGCGGTCTTTTCCTTAAGGCCTATAGCCTCGAAAAAGCCGTTTAAAATTTTCCTGTTGTTGAGCTTTATTGTAAAGCCCCCAATTTCAAGCCTTTTGAAAACATTGTAAATAACAGCGGGCATCTCGGCATCGTAAATAAGGTTAAGGCTTTCGTTTCCTATTATGTCTATGTCGCACTGGTAAAATTCCCTGAATCTGCCCTTTTGGGGGCGCTCCCCTCTGAACACCTTGCTTATTTGATAGCGTTTAAAGGGAAAAACAAGGTCGTTATAATGCTGTGCAACATACCTTGCCAAAGGGACGGTTAAGTCAAAACATAAAGACAGGTCGTTATCCCCCTTGTTAAAGCGGTAAATCTGCTTTTCCGTTTCCCCTCCTGCCTTAGCTAGAAGCACCTCTGAATATTCTATAGTGGCCGTATCGAGAGGCAAAAAGCCGAAGCTTTCATAAACCTCTCTTACAGTATTCTTTATTTTGTTAAAAAGTATCTGATCCTCCGGCAAAAGCTCCATAAATCCCGGCAGAATCTTAGGCGTAATCTTATTGTTCATCGTTATCCTCCTGTGTCGGGTTTAAATCATTTTATAAACTCTTTTAAACCCTTTTTCTTCCTGTCAATCATTTCATCGATTCTTGCTATATAGTCGTCAACGCTCTTTACATTGAAAATTCTTTCTATCCTGTTTTGACCTTTGTCAACTGTCTTTGTAGAGCCGCCGCAGCCCATAGCAATTATGGTCTGTGTTTCTTCCATAATCTGTATATTGTAAATACACTCGTGGTTAGGCTTACAGCAGCTTACGTTTTCAAAATTCCCCACCATATTCTTCTGGCGGTACATATAATAGGGGCTTAAGCCCATTTCCGCTGTATATTCCCCCGAAAGAGAAAGAAGCCTGTCCATAAGGTTAAAATCCGCAAGGCGAAAGCTTTCGAGAGTCTCTTTAAGCCGTGAAGCTCTCTTTACCGCCAAGGTATGAACCGTCAGGCTCTCAGGCGACAGTCTCTTAATACCCTCGAAAGTGTTTATAACCTCTTCTTCCCCCTCGCCGGGAAGCCCTAAAATTATATCGCAGTTTATGTGGCCTATTCCGGCGGCTCTCGCCAGCTCAAAGGCTCTGTAAAAATCCTCTGTTTTATGGTGCCTGCCTATAAGTTCTAAGGTTTTGTCGTTTAAAGTCTGGGGATTTATGGATATTCTGTCAATGCTGAAGTCCTTTAAAATTTCAAGCTTCTCTTTTGTAATGGTGTCCGGCCTGCCTGCTTCAACGGTAAATTCAGAGGGAGTGTTAAAATTCTTTAAAACAGCCGTAAGAAGCCTTTTAAGCCGCCTTTCATCTAAGGATGTAGGTGTTCCGCCGCCTATATAAACAGATTCAACGGGAACATCTTTAAGTATTCCGCCGCAAAACTCCATTTCTTTCTCAAGGCAGTCAAGATAGCTGTCTATCTTATCCTTATATTTATCCAAAGGATAAGAGGTAAAGGAACAGTAAAGACAGCGTGTGGGGCAGAAAGGAATACCAACATACAAGCCCACAGCATTGGGGTCGCTGTTTTTAAGGATTTTCTCCTCTCTGTCTGAAACTTCCATACACAGCCTTATTTTATCATCTCTTACAAAATATTCCTCTTTGAGTATTTTAACAATTTCCCGGGGGGAATGCCCTTCTCCCTTAAGCTTGGAAACAAGCTTCGCAGGCCTGACCCCCGTTAAGGCACCCCAGGGCAGAGGAATTTTATAATATCCCATAAGCAGCTTAAAAAGCGTAAGCTTAAGCCTCTTTTTAACCTCGGCCTCATCTTTGGGCAGCGGCTCCTCGATATAGCCTATCTTTCCGCCGTTCAAAATCAAAACCGCATATATATTATCATATAAAACAGCCGACATAACGCAGTTTCCCGTAGGAATATCGACCCTTTTATATGTCCCGTTAGGATAAAAAAGCTGTAGGATAGAAATTATGTCGTCCCCGTAGCTGTGGCCTTTTATAAAATAATCCATATTCATTATTCATTTTCCTTTACACATAGGGGTTATATCTCTTTTCCGCCGCAACAGAGGTCTTAGGCCCGTGGCCGGGATAAACAACCGTTTCATCGGGCAGAACCATAAGCCGTGTTTTAAGGCTGTTTATAAGGGTTCTGTAATCTCCTCCGGGGAAGTCCGTCCTGCCTATTGACATAGCGAAAAGAGAATCACCGCTTATTAAAAGGCTCTGCGCCTCAAAATAAAGGCAAATTCCCCCCTGAGTATGGCCGGGGGTGAAAATTGTTTTAAATTTAAGCTCTCCGAAAGAAAATTCCTCATTGTCCTCTAAGAGCCTGTCGGCGGTTACGGATATGGGCGGCACGCCGAACATAGGGCTTAAATTAAGGCTCGGGGAAGCTAAAACCGAAGCCTCGTCCTTTCCGCAGACCACAGGTGCCTGAGTTTCTTCCTTAAGCCTTTCAAGGCCGCCTATGTGGTCATAGTGGGCATGGGTCAAAACAATGGCTTCAACGGTTATATCCTCGTCCTTTATAAAATCATAAAGCTCCTGCATAACTGCCCCCGGGTCAATGACTATGGCCTTTTTTGTTTCACTGCAAATTATAACGTAACAGTTTTCTTCCATACCCGGTGTTACAAAAATTTTGATTCTCATACCTTTCCTCCCATAAGCTCATCGCTGTCAAGAATAATGGTTACGGGGCCGTCGTTTAAAAGCTCAACCTGCATATCCGCCCCGAAAACTCCCGTTTCCGTATTTGGGAAGGAAGCCTTCAAAAGCTCCGTAAACTCTTCAAAGGTTCTTTTTGCCTCCTCAGGCCTTGCCCCCGCCGCAAAGTCGGGCCGCCTGCCGTGACGGCAGTTTGAATAAAGCGTGAAATTGGGAACAAGCAAAATTCCGCCCTCTATATCCCTGACGGATAAATTCATCTTCCCCCTGCCGTCCTCAAAAATACGGAGGTTCGTTATCTTGTCAATCATTTTATCGAAAACCGCTCTGTTATCTCCGCTGTTCATACCGACAAGAGCAAGAAGTCCCCTTTCGGTTTTCCCTGCAACCTCTCCCTGAATCCTAACGGAGGAATATTTAACTCTCTGTAAAATAACTCTCATATAATCGCCTCATCACGTACTCGTACGGTCAATCTCATAAACTCCCTGAATCTGCTTTATTTTCTTACATATATTCTCAAGCTGGTCTTTATTTTTAACCATAAAGGCCAAATCAACTATAGCATCGTCCCTCACGACACGAAGATTGACTGTTTTTGTGGCTATGTCCTCGGAAAAGAGAACCTGCAAAATATTGGAGAGGAAGTCCATACTGTACATACCCACAACCTTAATCTCAACCTGAAAGGCCGCCGTTTCGCTCTTAGGCACGTTCCACTCTGCGTCTATAAGCCTTGACCTTTCCGATTCGTCTAAATTTATTATGTTTATGCAGTCCGTCCTGTGGATTGAAACCCCTCTGCCTCTTGTTACAAAGCCCACAATTTCGTCCCCGGGAACCGGCGAACAGCACTTGCTGAATCTTACGGAAATGTCCCCTACTCCCTTTACGACTACGCCGCTTCGGTTTTTGTAGTTGGGGTCTGACTTTATCTTGGCCTCCTCTTCGGGAGAAACAACCACATCGGAAATCTCGTATTTTTTATTTTTCTCTGCTTCCTTTTTATATTCCTCCACAAGGCGGTTTATAACCTGACCCTCTTTAAGGCCGCCGTGGCCTATAGTGGCACACATAGAGTCCCAGTCTTTAAAGGCATAGCGGTTAAGAACGATTTTCATTCTTTCGGGGCTGCAAAGAACACCCAAATCATAGCCTCTCTTTTTAGACTCCTTATCCAAAAGGTCCTTGCCTTTTATTGTGTTTTCTACCTTATTTATCTTTTTATACCACTGATTTATTTTGTTTCTGGCCTGAGAGCTTTTTACAAACTTAAGCCAGTCCCTTGAGGGGCCTCTTGAATTTTGGCTCGTTACAATATCCACCCTGTCGCCGTTTTGAAGCTCATATTCAAAGGGTATAATTTTGCCGTTTACTCTCGCCCCTACCATAGTGTTGCCTATGGCGGAGTGTATAGCGTAGGCAAAGTCAACGGGTGTAGAGCCTGCCGGAAGGGTTTTTAAATCTCCCAACGGTGTGAAAACATAGACATTATCGCTATAGGCATCAAGATCGGTCTTTACGGCTTCCATAAATTCACTGTTATCCGACATATCGCTTTGCCATTCCAAAATTTGGTTAAGCCATGAAACGGTTTCCCTGTCCTCATTTTTAACGTCTGCCAAACCAATCTTATATTTCCAGTGAGCCGCAACGCCGTATTCCGCTATTCTGTGCATCTCCCATGTTCTTATTTGAACCTCAAAGGGCATACCCCTGTCGTCCAAAACCGTGGTATGTAAAGAACGGTATTTATTCGGTTTGGGCATACCTATATAGTCTTTAAATCTTCCGGGAACGGGCTTATATTTGTCGTGAACAAGCCCCAAAACGTTATAACAGTCCCTTACGGTGTCCACAATGACCCTTACGGCAAAAAGGTCGTAAATCTGGTCTATGGTTTTGTTTTGATTCACCATTTTCTTATAGATTGAGAAATAGTGCTTAGGTCTGCCCGTAACCTCACAGTTTATGCCGGCACGGCTGCAAAGCCCGTCAACCGTCTTTACCATAGCGTCTATATATTTAACTCTTTCCGACTGCTTAGCGTCTACCTTGTCCACAAGGTCAAAATAGGCGTCGGGCTGAAGATACCTGAGGGAAATGTCCTCAAGCTCCGATTTTAAAGAAGCAACGCCAAGCCTGTCGGCCAGAGGGGCATATATGCTTAAGGTTTCCTGGGCGATTTCAACCTGCTTTGCCGGGGGCTGAAATTCAAGTGTTCTCATATTGTGAAGCCTGTCGGCCACCTTTATGAGAATAACCCTCATATCCTTAGCCATAGAAATAAACATCTTCCTGTAGTTTTCCGCCTGCTGTTCAACCTTGTCGCTGTATTTTATTTTTTTAAGCTTCGTAACGCCGTCCACAAGCAGAGCTACCTTAGGGCTGAAAAGCCTTTTTAAGTCCTCCTTTGAATAGACAGTATCCTCCACCACATCATGAAGAAGCCCGGCGGCGATGGACTCCATATCCATCTCCATATCCGCCAAAATAAGGGCAACGGAAATAGGGTGAATTATATAAGGCTCTCCCGATTTCCTGAACTGCTCCTTGTGGGCGTCATAGGCTGTTTCATAGGCTCTCTCCACCATTGAAATATCCTTTGAATAATATTTCTTTATTCTCTCTATAAGCTGTCTGTAAAGCTCCCCGAAAGAAATCGGAGGCTCGCCGTAGGGCATACCTATTTCTCCAACGCTTCCGGGAACCTTTTTAATCGTCTTTTTAACCTCTGCCATAAAGCCCAACCTCCCTCATTCTGTAATAATCAACATAAACAACACGTCAAAAAACTGATTCCTATTTTATATTATAATACAAATTGAGGATAAATCAACAAAAAATTTTAAAATTTTTCATATCTTTATATTTAATCAAATACAGTTTTGTGGTGAGGGTCTTTATAGAGGTCGAAACAGGCTTTAAGCTGTCTTTCGTTTGTCTTTTTCTCCTCTAAGGGCGGCAGAGTGGTAATAGGGAAAAACCCTGCCTCAGTTGTTTCCGAGTTGGGCTTAAAAGAGCCCGAAATATATTTGCACTCCACAAAGAATTTTATATGGCCGTAGGGGGTTATGGGCTTGTTGTGTTTGTTTCTGTCCTGTATCATTAAAATTCTCTCTGCTTTAACTACCATTCCGGCCTCCTCCAAAACCTCCTTAACAGTATTGGAGCCTACGGACTGATCCACATCGCACCACCCTCCCGGCAGAGTCCACAGACCGCTGTTTTCTTTCACAAGCAAAACGGCGTCCCCCTTAAACACAACCCCTCTTGTGGAAACCTTAGGGGTCTGATAGCCTGTTTCGTTACAGAAAAGCTCCCTTACCTTTTCAACGGGCATATCGCACTGACAGCTTAACATCTCGGCGGAAATTTCCCTTATTCTCTCATAACGCTCTCTTTCATATATATTCTCCGTATAGGTGAGCCCGTTTTGGCTTAAGGCCTGAAGCTCTACCGCCCAGCTTAACCAAGGTTCTGTTAATGACATAATAATACCTCCGTTTTATCCTAAATTTTATTGCATAACCCATCCGCTTAAATATTTATTCTTCATTCTTCCCTTTTGAACTTTCCCCCAACCCAAGGGGTATTTATCGATACAGACAAGGCTCCAGCCCTCGCCGCCCCCTGTTACAAAGCTTTCCCCTTTTAAATAGCTTATTATTCTCTTATCTCCTATGGGAAAGGATATTACATTTTTTACCATATCGGGGGTAAGCGTCATAGCAAAGGCCTGAGAAGGCTCAAAGCGGTTTTTCTTAAGCTCTCCCAAATAAAGGCCGCTTCTTTTAAGCCTTATTCCGCCGAAATCCACTCCCAATGGAATTTTAAAAAGGCTTGTTCCGTGAATTTCAAAATATCCCTCTATGCTGCATTTAAGATATTCTCCGCAAAAATCGTAAAAATCCGCAAGCTGCTTTTTATTCGGGGATTTTATGGGAACAATCTCACTCGGAACCTCTCCGCGGGTTTTGTGAAGCAGAGCCAAAAAATGCCCCTCGCCCTTAACCTTATGGGGGAAAAGTCTGCCGCATTTTTCAAGCTCCCGTCCTCCTTTTACGGCCTCCGCCCTGCCATTTTCAAAGCCTAAGCTCTTGTCAACTTCAAAAAGCTCAAACTCAGGGTGAGACTCTAAAAACTCCTTTATAATGCCCTCGTTTTCTTCGGGAGAAAAGGTGCAGGTTGAATAGGACATAATTCCGTCCTCGGCAAGGAGCTTCGCCCCGTTTTTCAGTATATCCCTTTGGAGGGAAGTGCAAACCTCGCTTTTATACCCTGTCCAGCTTTTAACGGCCTCAGGGTCTTTTCTGAACATTCCCTCTCCCGAACAGGGTGCATCTATTATTATTTTTGTGAAAAATCCCGGAAATTTCTCCGCAAGCCTTTCGGGGGTCTCATTTGCAACAACTGCGTTAGGCACACCGCAAAGCTCTGTATTTTTAACCAAAGCACGGCATCGGCTTGCGCTTATGTCGTTTGAAACAATAATCCCCTGCCCTTTAAGCTTTGCCGCCGCCTGGGTAGACTTTCCTCCCGGTGCGGCGCAGAGATCCAAAACCCTGTCCCCGGGATAAAGGGGAAGAAGCCCTGCGGCGCAC
The DNA here is from genome assembly GCA_021201395.1 of Clostridiales bacterium. Lineage (GTDB taxonomy): Bacteria > Bacillota > Clostridia > Lachnospirales > CAG-274 > JAJQCI01. The sequence goes on from JAJQFB010000029.1 coordinate 43,947, forward strand.
ATAGCCGACGGCTCCTGTATATAGTAAAGCCCTGCATAATAAAGAGGATTTTTCCCGGGCCTCTCCTCAGGGCTGTAGTAAAACCCCGTATCGCACCACCTGACCTCTTCAAGCTCAATATCCATTATATTCTTAAGCTCTTCGGGAGATATTTTCAGAGTGTTCGCCCTTAAACCGCAGGCTCTGGGCAAATCAAGGCTTTTTTCATAGGCCTCATACTCCTCCCCCAAAAGCTTTTTCATTTTATTAATATATTCATCAGGCAGCTTCATTGCTTTCCTCCTCAAAATAAAATTTTTCCGTACATTAATAATACCACCCAAAAGGGAGACCGTCAATAAAGTTTTGTTTGAAAAAAAAGATATAATATGCTATGCTGTTATAGGGTGATTAATAATGAATATAATAATTGTAAACGGTTCGCCAAAAAGAGGCGGACAGTGTGAAAAGCTTATTAAAATGTTTAACGAGGGAATAAACGCTGAAATTATTGACGTTTTTTTTGAAAATATATCTCCCTGCACAGACTGCGGCGGCTGTAGGGATAGCGGGAAATGTGTTATTGAGGACGATATGACGAAGCATTACGGCGAAATAGCGGAGATGGATATTATTGTTTTTGCCTCTCCCTTATATTTTTCCTCCTTAACCGGAATAATGATGAATTTTTTATCACGTTTTCAGGTTTTCTTTTATAACGGCGAATTAATCAAAAAGGAAAAAAGGGCAATTCTCCTTTTAACAGGCGGCGGAACCACCAAAAAAACAGATATTTCCGAAAGACAGCTTAAAATAGCCCTGACCGCAATTAAGGGAAAGCTTATGGACACAATAGCCTTTACGGAAACGGACAGAAAGAGCGTTGAAGAATCTCAGGGAACAAAAGAAAAAATCGACAGAGTTAAGGCCAAGCTTATTTATAATAAAATTTCATAAAAATTTTAATTTTTTGCTTTAATTTTTAGTTAATGTGATGTATAATATAATTATGAAGCAAATAATTACGGGTGTGTGTAAGAATATTTTATGTACCTTTGGAATATATTGGATAAAAGTATGTATTTGAGCGTGATTTTATGGGGCGTATATGTTTCAGAGTGCTTTTATTTTTTGTGCCTGTGACTGTTGTTTTCATAGGTATATTTTTTTGCCTGCGGGGCTGTCAAAGAGCTTCCGTTCCGAAAGAAAATTTTGAAGGCTTTAAAATTTCCTATGAGGCTTTGGCTGAAATAATAGAGATTTCGGAGCTTCGTCAAACGGATTTCGGCGAGGCCGTAGGCGTTTATATGCTTGAAAACAATTTTTTTGAGGAAAAAGAGGACTGCAGCGAGGAGGAAATCCGGAAATTTTTCAGTGAATACGACAATATAAAATCGGGTTTAAACGAAAAAGAGCTTAGTGCCTTCAGCGGTTTAATAAATAAAATATTCGAGGATTTAAAGACCTTTCCCCTAAGGAAACGATGATTAATGAGGATTTTCAGGCGATGTAAATGGTGATACACA
>JAJQFB010000096.1 GCA_021201395.1 Clostridiales bacterium
TTTGTTATGCAACTTTTTATTTATTGTACAAAATTTCTTACTTTCACGTTAACACCTCCAAATGTATTTAAAGAAAAGCCTAACGAGCATACGGATTTGCTTGCTAAGCGCTTACATAGGGAAATCGCTGAAAAATCGAAACGGAAAAACCGTTTTTGTAATTAGTGTTCCTTTTTATTATTAAGGTATTTTAATACTTTTTAAAGTTTTTGTCAAGTTTACAAAACAGCGATTTTGCAAAAATTTCGCAGCCGTGAAGTAAACTTTTCACTTCACGCAATTCAAAAGGCGCAATTCAAAAGCCGTGCAAATACCGAAAAAAGTAGTTGACAAATCCCGAATGTTGGCATATAATGTTTTGATGATAAAAGTTGTGCGCATAGCTCAGTTGGATAGAGCGTCTGACTACGGATCAGAAGGCCGGGGGTTCGAATCCTCTTGCGCACGTTAAAAAACCGCTGAAATAAGCGGTTTTTTGATGTTTAAAATTTACGGTTGGGCTGAATTTTGTGTTTTTTAGGTCTTGACGTGAATTTTTAAAATTCAGCGGCAGGTTTTGGTTATCCGCCGAGGATATTTTCTAAGGTGTCTGAAGCAAAATTGTTCGGTTTCTTGAAGCTGTGAGCGTATATGTTCATTGTTGTACTTATTTGGGCATGACCGAGACGGGCGGCAACTGTTCTTATATCCGTGTTTGCAGATATTAGGAGGGTTGCCGAGGTATGCCTCAGGTCATAGAAGCGTATGTTTAGAAGCTTATCCGCATCATTGGCAATGGTTTTATTATATTACTATGAAACCATATCTACAGGAGCAGGTAAAAAAGCGCAGACTATCCCTATAGAGAATTTTAGAGCCTTTTAAACCGGGTTGAAAGGCTTAAGCGGCAGCTACAGGAGCTTCCCAACCAAGTGCTTTTAATTTTTTCAGATAAGCATTTATCTTACGTTCTTTGTTAAATTGGTTATAATATTCAGAACTGAGATCTTTAAAAGCTACACCGTCTTTAAGCATATGATATATTGCTATAAGCATTGAGTGGGCAACTGCCACATAAGCACGCTTTTTTCCTCGGTGCGGACTGATTCGGCCAAACTGTGCATGAAAATAAGACAGCTTATTTTTAACCGCCGAATGAGCACAAACGATTAAGGTAGTGCGTAAAAGAGCATTCCCTTTTCGTGTTTTTTCCGACTTTCTCTTTTTGGCAGATTCATTGACTCCGGGACACAGCCCCGCCCAAGAAGAAATATGACCATCGGTAGGAAATCTATTCATGTCAGTTCCGATAACGGAAATGATTGCCTGCGCACTTGTTTTGCCTACAGAACCGCACTTAGTATCATACACCGGCACCGGGTAAGCAATTCTCTAAATAGGTCTTTTACACAGATTTGTAATAATCAACATAATGGGTACAGAGGAAAGGTTTTAGGATAACTTCAAGGTTTGAACTATCTGCGAACAAACTTTGTTGACATAGATAAAATATAATCTGATTCACGATTAGAGATAGCAGAGTTCGCGGCGAACCATTGGCCTGTTGGCAGGGAAACCTGATCCGCGTATAACAGAGTGGTCAATGCCGAGAACTGTTGGGCCTTAGACTCTCCCCTGTATCCATGTTAATAAAATTTAAGAAATAATGCGGTGATTTTTTGTAATTTCCACTTGACAAAGGGTCACTTCATAACAGTTCGTCGGCAACTACGCCTCGGTGGACTTTCACCACAGAGCATTGACATGCCCGTCATACACAAAAAACCGCTGAAATAAGCGGTTTTTCAGAGCCGAACCACAGCATTGCATAGTCTTATGACCTTATTCACAGAACAGCTCTGCCAATTTTCAGCCGCTATCACAAATGTCATCAAAAGTAAAGTACAGCAATGGATTAGCTCACAACCATCATTTATTCAAGTATTATTCGCAGATTTTAACCGGGAAAGTTGAGTAAACAGTATTATTATCCACGCAAGTTACTCCAAGCGAAATATTACAGTTCCTCAATCCTGCAGTGATGTTCTCCCGTTTTGGAATCGTAAGCCATGCCTACAGCCAAAATTCTTTTAACCTATCGTTTGTTTTCAGCAAGCTTTCCTCTGAAAGCAAAGGCATATTTTTTATCCTTAATCTGTTTTACAGCCGCTTCGGGAGTATCATTTACTTTAAGCTCAAGTATAATGCCGTCCAAGCCCTCGATTATGGGATAGAAAATAAAATCAACATAGCCTCTCCCGGCTTTGTCTTCACGTTCTATACGGTAGAAATCTCTTGCTGACAGATATGCGAATGTTACTGCAAGAGTAAGCTCTGACTCTCTGTTATATGCAAGTATGGGAGATTCTGTATTGTGTATGGTTTCCAATATATTCTCAACTGTTTTAGTATCGCCCTCAAGGGTTGCCTTTAAAATCTTATCTGAAACAAGAGCAAGGCGGTTTACATATCCCATAGACTTTTCACGTTTTATGGTCTTTGCAAACTCGTCCATAAGCTCTTTGTTGGGAATACGCACAGTCCCTCTTTCATAGTTCAAAAAGCCGTAGACCACCATGGCCGAAAAAATTTCGTCTTTGGTTACAAAATGTGATGCTGTTGCCGCATATACATCTATTTGCGCCGGTACAGCCTCGCCTGTTACCATTAAGGCAATATCTTCCTTAACTCCGTCTATATCATTTTCAATATACCGGGATATTTCGGAATATGGCCCTGTGTTAGTCCAATAGCTTCCTATTTTATTGCGTGAAAGAGCAAAAACAACCGACCGTGGATTGTAAATATGCCTGCTGTCGCCAATGTGATAGCCGTCGTACCAATAAGCCAAATCTTCTCTTGATATTGTTGGAGTATCGTTTCTTGACAAATATATTTCATACAGCCTGTCAACCTCTTTGTCTGTAAAGCCGAAGTATTCGCTGAAGGTATCATTATTTGCCATATTATACTCGTCAAAATGGTTTATGGTAGAACCGCTTGAATACTTTGCAATGGGCAGCACACCTGTCATATATGTCAGTGAAACAAAAGCCCTGCCCTTGGTTAATGCCGCAAGAAAATTTATAAAGCTTTCCCTGTTTTCTTTCGTCAAATATTTTTTGTGAAATATGCAGTCCCACTCATCGAATACAAATATAAACCTTGTTTCCGTCTCAATATTCACTGTTCTGAAGCAGTCAGCCACAGTCTCGTCTTCCCAAAACTCAACATGGAGAAAGGCTTTGTGCAAATCCCTTATAAGCTTGCTCTCTATTTTGTTTATAAATTCATCATAGCTTTTGCTGAGGTTTGCGGCTCCGCTGAAATCTATACAGACAAGCTCATGCTTATTCAGATTTTCCTTATATTTAGGGTCTGAAGCAATTTCAAGGCCGTCAAAAACACTGCTGCTGTCAAAACCCTTGCCGAAAAAAGCCCCAATCATAGCCGCCATGACAGACTTCCCGAAACGGCGGGGTCTTGTGATACAAATATGGTTATTCCCCTGTTCAACCAAAGGAATCAGTTCTTTAAGCATCTTTGTCTTATCAACAAAATAAGGCTTGCCGGCTTCACTCTTATAAATCATAAGCGGCTCCCTGTTATTCAAATAAAATCCCATTTATATCACCTCTCAGCAAGCAATTATCTTTCATCAGTTACAATAAACGCCGATAAAATTCATAAGTTATGTCGGCAAATTAACATATTTAGATTACTGTCAAGCTTAACCCTCTGAAAAACTATTAAACGTTTAGCATAATATAAGTTTAACATAAAGCCCGAATCTTATCAAGCGTCATTTACATATCTTTTTATGTTCATAGCTTACAATTGCAAAAGCAGGAGAGCATATAACCTCTCCTGCACAGCAATTTTTATTTTATGTATCTGTTTTCTCCAAGTCTTGGTCGATGGTGTTTCTGTCATATGCCTTGACAATCATTTCACGGGGCGAAGGTTTACTGTTCTCACTAAACTTAACAACGCAAAAGCCTGGTTCCAGTCCCTGCAAAACCCTTTTCAAATGCTTTAACCAATAATTCTCTTGTTTCATTATGCAGCATTTTCCTCACCTCCGTCTATAGAATACTACATAATGTCCATCTTGTCAATCTTGTTATTTTATGGTTTTGCTATAAAACATACAGAATATCCTCATACCACAACTTTGCCCACCAATACGAATTGTTATGCTATTACTGAACACAAAGCACATCGTCATAGCTCAAATTTTCCTTTATCCGCCTTACACAATCATTATAAAGAGCAGATTTATTATTTTGGTATTGACTGTTGTCATCAGAAGCTTTGCTGTGCAAAACCGCTTTCTTTCCGGTTCTCTGATGTTTTTTGCATCTCTCTGCATCCTTGTCAATTTAGGCTCGTTTGCCGAACTGCTTCTTTTTAACACAGAATGTTTTTGTTTTCTGCTCGAAGCTGAAGCTGTTGGGATTCGCCTGCGCAGCAGGTGGTTTATTTTTCCGGTTTCACAATAAAAAAACCAAGCAAAGGCTTTTAAGCTCTGCTTAGTGTTATTGTTTTTATGTATTAACGCTCATCGGGGGTATGATTTTTTAATATGGCCAATTGGTTTAAGGTGGCATTTATAAAATTAATTTCGGTTTCATTTAAGGTTTCTATTTGATTTTTTACCTTTTCTCTTTTTATGTAAAGAGAACTAAATTCGTCTCTTTTGGTTAAGCCCTCTATATCTCTGTTTAACATAGTATCTATTGAAATGGAAAAGAAATCTGCCAGCTTGCAAAGATTTTTTATTGTAATTCCTTTTTGTCCTCTTTCTATAAGTCCGAGATGGCTCAGTGTAATATCAACAATTTCAGCTAATTCATCAATAGTTAAATTCCTAAGCTTCCGTTCATATCGTATATTTGCACCGACTAACATATTGCTTTCCATACATATCGCTCTCTTTCTTTGTATGACAATTAGATCTTTTATTACTCTATATGACCATTATATACACAGATTGTATATTTGTCAACATGATTTTTTAGTTTTGCTCAAAAGAATTATAAAAAAAATCTTAAGTCTCTTAAATTTTCTTGCTCAAAAATTCTTGTCCGAAAAATTTTTAAGGGCAGAATCACAGATTTTAACAGAAACATTATAGAAAGGTTTTAATTACGGCAGTCAACAGATTGCCATCCATGCTGCAGCGATTCATATTGCGGTGTTAAGATAATTTCTTTTTTGATTGTAATATATAGTTTTTATGCATTGCAATAGATAATTTCCTGAAAACATTCATTGTCTTTTGTGTGATTCTGCCGTGGTAATTTTATTAAAAAGGCTTGACAAGAGGGTGATTATGGTGTATATTAAATAAAGTGCCGTAGACAGCGAGTGCCTTTGGGCGCAACGTATATCAACTCGCCGAGGAATCATATTTGAGATGATTTTTATGCCCTGCGGTTATGCCGGGCTTTTTATATCTATAGCACTTCCGAGCCGGCTCTGATTAGGCGGTTCAAGGTTAAATTATTTTCAAGGAGGTGTAACAATGGCAAAAATCGAACAAAAACAGGTTGTTGTAAACGAAATAAAGGCTAAGCTTGAAAAGGCTACCTCAGCTATTTTGGTTGATGCAAGAGGTCTTACCGTAGCGCAGGACACAAGCTTAAGAAAGCAGCTCAGAGAAGCAGGAGCCGACTACAAGGTTTACAAAAACACAATGATGAGCTTTGCTGTTGAGAAAACAGACTATGAAAGTCTTAAGGACTATTTTGCAGGCCCCTCAACCCTTGCGGTTTGTTATGAAGACCCCACAACGGCGGCTTCCATAATAAAGAAGTTTATGAAGGACGCTAAGGTTTTGGAGTTTAAGGGCGGCGTTATCGACGGCGTAGCTTACGACGCCGAGGGTCTTACAAAGATTGCGGACATACCCTCAAGAGAGGTTCTTCTTTCAAGACTTTTGGGAAGCTTCCAAGGTCCTATGGCTTCTTTCGCAAGAGTTATCAAGGCTATTGCGGAGAAAGACGGCGAAGCAGCCCCGGCAGAGGCTTAAATTCGCTTAAATTGTTTATTTACACATTAAATTAAAAAAATCTGAAACGGAGGATATAAAAATGGCAAACATTCAGGAAATTATCGATGCTGTAAAGGGTTTTACAGTTCTCGAGCTTAACGATTTGGTAAAGGCTTGTGAGGAAGAATTCGGTGTATCCGCTTCCGCAGGCGTAGTAGTAGCAGCAGGCGCAGCGGCTCCGGCTGAAGAAGAGAAGACAGAATTTAACGTAGAGCTTACGGAAATCGGCTCAGAAAAGATTAAGGTTATTAAGGTTGTAAGAGAAATTACAGGCCTCGGCCTTAAAGAAGCTAAGGCTGCTGTTGACGGAGCTCCTACAGTTCTTAAGGAAGCTGTCTCCAAAGAGGACGCAGAGACTTACAAGAAGAAGCTTGAGGACGTCGGCGCTAAGGTTACACTTAAATAATTTGACTTTTATTAAAACGGTTTTGTTTATCGGCAGAACCGTTTTTTTGTTTACAAAAAATTATTTTATATATTTTTTTTCAGGGAAATATGATATAATGATATATGAAATAATGAAGTAAAAAAGAAAGAGAGGCGGTTGGTGTGAGATTTGTCCATTTGTCCGATTTGCATATAGGAAAAAGGGTAAACGGGTTTTCAATGCTTGAGGATCAGGAGTATATTCTTATTAAAATACTGAATATTATAGATGATGTAGAGGCGGAGGCCGTTATTTTGGCCGGGGATATTTACGACAAGGCGGCTCCGGCGGCGGAGGCCGTAACTGTTTTGGACGGCTTTTTAAACAGTCTGGCGGAAAGGGGCTTGCCTGTTTTTATGATAAGCGGAAACCACGACAGCCCGGAGAGGCTTGCCTTTGCTTCAAGGTTAATCAGCAAAACAGGTATTTACATATCCCCTGTTTTTAACGGCAAAATAGAGCCTGTTGTTTTAAAAGACGGATACGGTAAAATAAATGTGTATATGCTGCCCTTTATAAAGCCTGCAAATGCGGCTGAATTTACGGGGGCAAGCCCCGAAAGCTATACCGAGGCGGTGGCGGAGGTTTTAAAGGGTATTCATATTAATAAGGAAGAGAGAAATATACTTGTTACTCACCAGTTTGTAACGGGGGCAAGGAGGTCGGATTCCGAGGATATTTCCGTGGGAGGCTCGGATAATGTTGACGGGGCTGTTTTCAAGGACTTTGACTATACGACTTTGGGGCATATCCACAGACCCCAGCAGATTGGGGAGAACATACGCTACTGCGGAACGCCCCTTAAATATTCCTTTTCCGAAGCTGATGATGTTAAGTCCGTTACCGTTGTTGATATGAAAGAAAAGGGGAAAATCGATATTGAAACGGTTCCTCTGATTCCCAAAAGGGATATGAGGAGAATCGAGGGCAGCTATAATGAGCTTACACTGAGGGAAAACTATATTGACACAAATGTTGAAGATTATTTGGGGGTAACTCTGACGGACTCGGCCTATGTTCCCGATGCTTTAGGGAAGCTGAGAACAATCTACCCCAATATAATGACACTTGACTATAAACAGGCCGGCAGGAGCGTCTGTGATTTCAGTGTTCCCAATGAGGGGGAGGAAAAAACTCCCTCGGAGCTTTTCGGAGATTTTTTCAAAAAGCAAAACGGCAGGCCTATGACGGAGGAACAGGAGCATTATTTAAACGGTTTAATTAAGGAAATATGGGAGGGAGAGGAATGAAGCCTAAGAAGCTTATAATGTCGGCTTTCGGGCCATATTCAAAATATACGGAGCTTGACTTTACGAAACTGGGAGAAAGAGGCCTTTACCTTATAACGGGAGATACGGGAGCCGGAAAGACCACGATTTTCGATGCCATAACATACGCCCTTTACGGAAAGGCAAGCGGAGACTACAGAGAAAGCTCTATGCTGAGGAGCAAGTATGCCGATTCCGATACCGCCACCTTTGTTGAGCTTTATTTCAGCTATAACGGCAGGGACTATCACATTTACAGAAGCCCGGAATATCTGCGGCCTAAGCTTAGGGGTTCGGGCTATGCCAAAAAGACCGCCGAAGTCAGGCTTGATTTTCCCGATAACCGCCCTCCTGTTACAAAGGAGAGGGAAGCGGCAGAGGAAATTGTCAAAATAACGGGTATGGATCAGCGGCGTTTTACTCAGATTGCTATGCTTGCGCAGGGAGAATTTTTGAAGCTTTTATTTTCCGACTCCGAGGAAAAGGCCGATATTTTCAGGGATATTTTTAAGACGGACTGTTACAGCCGCCTGCAAAAAAGGCTTAAAGAGGAATTTAACGAAATAAAGAGGGAATATGAGAGCTGTTCGGAAAGGCTTTTTGAAAACGTAAAGGGGATAACCGCTTATGACGGCAGTGTTTTAAGAATAGAGCTTGACAAAATAAAAAAGGCCGGAAAGGTTTCCAACACAGGTGAGCTTACAGAGCTTACGGAAGAAATTATAAAAGAGGACGGGGAGAGGTATAAAAAGGCAGAAGAGAAGAAAGAAGCCGTTGACAGGGAAAAGACATTAAACGACAGGCTTGTGGGTATTGCCCAGAGCAGGGAAAGGGACGAAAGGGAAAAGGCAAAGGCCAAAGCCTTAATCGAGGAGAAAAAGCCCCGTCTTAAGGAGCTTAAGGAAAAAGCCGAGGCCGCAAAGGAAAAAGAGGGGGAGGCGGAAAAGCTTAACAGTGAAGCTATAAAGCAGAGAGAAGCCTTAAAAAGCTATGACGAAGCGGAGAGAATAAAGAGGGAAATAAGGCAGAGGGAAATTTCCGCAGGCAAAAACGAAAAGGAAACGGCTGAAAAGGAGGCTTCTTTAAAGGAGCTTAAGGCAAAAGGGGAGGAGCTTTCCGCTGTAACGGAAAAATATAAAGGCTCCGAGGCTGAAAAGGCAAAAACGGAAAATGAGCTTTCACTTATAAAAAGAAAAGAGGGGGACATAGGCTCCGCAAACAGACAGTTTGCTTCCTATAAGAGCATAAAGGAAAAATATTTAAAGCTGAGAAAGGATTATACAGCGAAAGCGGAAAACTGCACCGGGGCGGAGAAAATATATTCGGCAAACGAAAGACTGTTTTTCGATGCACAGGCCGGAATTTTAGCGGAGGGACTTAAAGAAGGGGAGCCTTGCCCCGTTTGCGGCTCGGAAAATCACCCTCACAAGGCGGTTATTATTGAAAAGGCACCTACCGAAGCCGGACTTAACAGGCTGAAAAAATCTCTTGAAACCGCACGAAACGAAAGAACAGAGGCCGCAAAGGCGGCGGAGGCCGAAAACGCAAGGCTTAAGGCCTGTCTTGACAGACTTGGGGAGTTTGCGGAGGAGCTTTTTTCGGGCTGCCCCATAAAGGAATTTCCCGAAAGGCTTAAGGGGGAGACAGAGAAAATAAAGAAAAGCAGGGCGGAGCTTGAGAAAAAAATTAAGGAGCTTGAGGAAAATATTAAAATCAAGACGGAGTACGAGAAAAGGCTTCCCCTTATACAAAAGGAAAGAGAGAAAACAGAGGGTGAAATAAATGAGCTTAAGCTTAAGAGAACAAGGCTTAAAAGCGAGGCCGAGGCCTTAAGGGGACAGCTTGAGGGTATTTTAAAGACCCTTGCTTTTTCGTCAAAGACGGAAGCGGAGAAGAACATAAGGGACATTGAGGTTAAAAGGGAAAGAATAAAAAATGAAATTACCGCGGCGAAAAACGCTTACGAAGGCTGTTTAAAGGAAATAGGGGAGGCGGAAACAAAAATAAAGACCTTAAGCCAAAAGAACGAGGGGCTTCCCAAACAGGATATGAAGGACTTGCTTAAGAAAAACGAGGAGCTTACAAGGGCAAAGACAGAGCTTGAAAAGAGCTTAAATGAAATTTCTCTGAGGCTTAGTATTAACGGGGGCAGGCTTAAGGAAATTAAGAAAATAAGGGTAAATTCCGAGGAGCTTGAAAGGAAGCTTAACATAACAGGGGAGCTTTCCGACACGGCAAACGGCACCTTGGGCGGCAGGAGCAAAATAACCCTTGAAACCTACATCCAGGCCGCCTTTTTCGACAGAATACTGGCGAGAGCCAACACAAGGCTTATGACTATGACAGGGGGACAGTATGAGCTTGTGAGAAACAGCGAAGCCCCCGACAAGCGGAGCAAGTCCGGCCTTGAAATTAACGTAACCGACCACTATAACGGCTCCGAAAGGAGTATAAAGAGTCTCTCGGGAGGAGAATCCTTTAAGGCCTCTCTTTCTCTGGCCTTAGGCCTTTCGGAGGAGATACAGTCTTTAGCCGGGGGAATTAAGATAGAGTCTATGTTCGTTGACGAGGGCTTCGGCTCTCTTGACGACGAGTCTTTAAATCAGGCGGTTAAGGCACTTTCCGACTTAACGGAGGGCAGCCGCCTCATAGGTATAATTTCTCATATTTCAGAGCTTAAAACAAAGATAGATAAACAAATAACAATAAAAAAGGACGGTTCACAGGGCAGCAGGATTGTTATAAATTGAAATGGAATTTTATCGTTTATGCTGAGTTTTTGGCGTTATTTTTTATATTATGCTTTTCCTTCATAATTTTTAATAATTTTTAGTCTTGAATATTAAGAATTATGTGTGATAATCCCATCTTTAACACTTGGAAAAGAGCGAAGAGGCAGAAACCGTTGAAAAT
>JAJQFB010000043.1 GCA_021201395.1 Clostridiales bacterium
TGGTTACACCCTTAATTGAAAAATTGCCCCTTAAATTAAATAAATGACATTGCCCGGTGAGTTATAGCCGTTTGTGGTGTAGGTTCCTCCGTCGACCACAACGGTTCCCCCTCCCCTGTCGGAGCGTATAGCCGCCGAGGAGCTTCCATCTGTTTCAACAGTAAGGTCATAGGCATAGGTGGTTCCGCCGCCTGTAGTCTGTATTCCTCCCGAGTTGTCGGCTGTGGTTGTAATTGTTGTGTCGTAAATTGTAACAACCATTCCCTCGCCGCAGCTGAATATGCCGTTGCCGTTTTGTGCCGATGATGTAACGGTTGCGCTGCTTATTGTAACAACTGCTCCGTTTGTGGCCAGCAAGGCGGCGTTTATGCCGTAGAAATCCCCTGCTTCCGTGTCGGAGGATTCTCCCGAAATTTTGTTTACGGTTATGTTTTCGAGTGTAACCGTTGCTCCGTCAATCCTTAAGGCGTTTTCATCGTCTCCCGCAGAGGTGTAGGTTGTGTCTGTGTAGGTTCCGTCCTCCGTTATGGTGTTGGCGGAAGAGCCTTGATCTGCGCTGTCGCTGCTGTCATCGGAACCGCCTGAACCGCCGCCCTCATTGTCGGGAGGCGTTCCGCCGGGGCCGCTCTCCGTTGTTGTTTCCGACTGTTCCTCTGTAGTTTCTTCATTATTACCGTCCGAATCGGAGGAATAGCCTTTCTGTGCAAATTCATAGGCACTGTCCAAAACCTTTACAAATATTTCCGCTGCGTCTGCGGCGTCAACATTGCCGTCTGCGTTTACGTCCGCAATCTCGCTTTCAAGCTGCCAGTTTTCATTTCTGACCTCATTATTTAAAACATAGGCCAAAAGAGAGGCTGTGTCGTTTGCGGTAATTAATGTGTTGTTGTCGATGTCGCCGACTATGCCGCTGCCTGTTGAGCCGCTTGAAGCTTCTGTTGTGGTTTCCGTTGCTGAATCCGCTTCCGTTGTTGTTTCCGTGTCTGCTTCCGTGGTTGTTTCATCGTCATCATCGCTGTCAGAGCTTACCGCACTTTCCATACACTCGCTTATCCACTCTATAAAGCACTCGTCGCTGTCTGCTCCGGCTCTTTCCGCCGTTGTGTGTCCCTGTTCCCAGAACATTGAAAAATCAACGTCATCTATAACGCCGTCGGCTATATCCTCTGAAATTGCAAGATAAAGGTTTGTTTCAACCGTAAGAGAGGTGTCACTTTGGATTATGCCCGTGTTGATTCTCCAGTTGGGTGCGGGAGTAGAGGAGCCGTAGCCCTCATAGTCCTGACAGAGATAATACATAGGATTATACATATTTTGGCGGTACTGAGAGGAATAGCCTAAGAGAGCGTCAGCCGTATAGCTGTCATAATCCTCTTGATAGGCCGAAGCGTAGGCCGAAATTTCGGAAGCCGAAGCCGAGCTGTCTGCCTCCGCATATTCCGAATAGTTTGCGGCCAGCAAGTCCGCCATAACCGAATCGAAATGCGCAGCTCCGCTTGTGCCGTTTCCGAAAACATAGTTTTCCGCCTGAGTTTTGCCGAGGTCGTCAAAGGCCCCCACGTCTTTGGAAGCCTCCTTGCTTCCGTAAAGAACGAAGTCCTCAACGCTCCTTATACTGAACCAGTCCGTATCGGAATCGTATGTAATCCATGCATCATCGGTATCAAAATTTTCATCTATAGACAGCAGATATTCAAGAAGAGCCTCATCTGAAACGGAGGCCATATCCGCAGAGGTTATTGTAATCCCCGAATCGGGGCCGCCCTCTGAGCTTCCCGGGCCGTCGGAACCGCCGGGGCCGCCCTCTGAGCCGCCGCTTGACGAGCTGTAGCTGAAGCTTCCGCTTGAGTCTGTGTAGGAATCTATGAAGTCGTTAAGGGAATATTCTATTTGACCTAAAATATAGTCGTAATAGCTGCCCGTTATGTAAATTCCGTCCTCATCTTCATCTATCAGGGAAAGAATATTGCCGTCCTCGTCCTCAAGGGTTAAGCTGTTTATATACTCCGCAAACTCCTCTGAAAGGTCGTCGGAAAGGAGACTTGTCCAGGTTCCCTCAGCTCTTGTTCCCGTTGACGAATACTGACCCATAAGCCATTCATGGGCGGAATCCGCATAGTCGAGAGCCGTTATGGGACACCAGCACATAGCCCCGTAGGTAGCATCGCTTATTGTGCTTGAATATGTACCGCTTGAAGAGTCATATTCAACCCCCGGGGCGCCTATTGAATAAAGATAGGGATAGTAAAGCTCGCTGTCGCCGCTTGCCCCCACGAGAGAGCTTTGGGCGCCGCCGCCGCTGTGGCCGAAGGTAAATATACAATCTGTGTTTCCGGGGAGAATGTCCTCATTATATCTGTAATAGCGTATAGCCGCCTTAAGGTCTGTTACTCCCCAGGGGCACCGCCGTTTGCCGTGTCACGTCCTCTGCACCCTGCATAAAGATAGACAATTCCTGCGTCCGTGTAGGTTGTTACTCCCGAAGAAAAGCCCGTAGGCGCTGCCTGAGCCGCATAGCCTGCCGTATTTACGGGTATAACTACGGGGGCGGTTTCCGCCGTATATTCTCCCACAGCAGTATCCGTAAAGCCCTCAAAGGAATGGGTTCCGTCTGAGTTTTTTGTCATCGTCATATAATCCCCCGGAACATAAATACCGAAAGATTCATAGCTTGTATCGTAGGGTTCGGAGCAGTAGACCACCCCTGTTTGATAGTAAACGTCATAGCTTGAATTATACTGCCAGACGTCCGAATCAAAGGCAAGCTCATCGTCTGATAAATCCGCCTCGGAAATAACCTCGCTCTCACTTTCTCCCTCCGCTCCGAAAGCAAAGCAGACATTTGAAGCCGTAAGACTTAAAGCTAAAACAACCGCAAAAGCTTTTTTCATTTCTTCACTCCTCCTTATTGTTAAATATTAACATATTTTCATTTATTTTTAATAATAATATAGTAAATTTTTTATATCCCTAATAAATTTTAATAAAATTACTATTAAAAATTATGAAAATACAATTAGAAAGGCTTAAGATTTTTATTAATATATTTTAAAGCAAAAAGAACCGTTCCCTCAGGTTTTAGTCTTTGGAAACGACTCCTTTTAAAAATATATGAAGATGGTGAATGTTTATTGCAAATTATTGAAATATTACTGCTGCTTATTACTCAACGTCTGCGAGAGCGTCTGCGTCCTCTTCGCCTGTACGAATCTTAACAACTCTGTCTACGTTGTATACGAAAATCTTTCCGTCGCCGATGTGGCCTGTGTAGAGAACCTTCTTAGCTTTTTCGATAACAGTATCAACGGGAATAGATGAAACCACAACCTCTACCTTTACCTTGGGAATCAGAGTAGCATCGATTTCCACACCGCGGTATTTTCTTCCTGCACCCTTCTGTATGCCGCAGCCTGATACCTGGGTAACCGTCATACCCGTTACGCCTATGTCATTCATAGCCTTGCGGATTGTATCGTATTTTGAAAGTCTTGCTATAATAACAACCTTGTAAATGCCCGATAATGAGGGTATGGGGGTTCTTGCAACCTTAACGGCGGCGTCTCTCTGAGCCCGTGTAGCGGCATCGTAGTTATCCGTTCCGAGCTGTGTATTTTCGTTTTCTTCCATAATCATACTGTTGGAAATATCCATAATGGAGAAGCCTGCGTAAGCCGAGGGTAAGCCATGTTCCGTTGCATCGAGACCTGCAATTTCCTCTTCCTCTGTTACACGGAGGCCTATAGTAGCCTTGATTAACAAGAAAGCTATTGTAATTGTAACAGCCGTCCAAGCTGCTGTGGCAAGAACACCAACAAGCTGAATGCCCAAAAGCTTGAAGCCGCCGCCGTAGAAAAGACCTAAGCCTGCAATCTGGTTAGCGCCGAAGCTGACGCCGTCGCCGAAGCCTCTTGCGAAAGCCGGAGCCGTGTCTGTAGCGAAAAGACCTACGGCCAAGGTACCCCAGATACCGTTCATCATATGTACGGCTACAGCACCTACAGGGTCGTCAACTCTGAGAACGTTGTCAAGAAGCCATACGCCGAATACTACCAAAACGCCCGCTACAGCACCGATTATGATAGCACCGAAAGCATCGCACACATCACAGGGAGCCGTAATGGCTACAAGACCTGCAAGAGAAGCATTAAGACACATTGAAACATCGGGCTTGCCGTATTTAGCCCATGTGAATATCATACAAACTACCGTAGCTACGGCAGGAGCGATTGTTGTTGTTACGAAAATAGAACCGAGCTCTTCAACTGTAACTGCCGCTGCACCGTTAAAGCCGTACCAGCCCAGCCAGAGTATAAATACACCCAAACAGCCTATAGGTAAGTTGTGGCCGGGAAAAGCATTTACCTTTGTAATCTTTCCAGCTTTGTCCTTTGTAAACTTACTGATACGGGGGCCTAATATTGCGGCGCCTATAAGAGCGCTTATACCGCCTACCATATGAATACAGTTTGAACCTGCAAAATCATGGAAGCCTATCTGAGAAAGCCAGCCGCCGCCCCATGTCCAGTGTGCTTCTATGGGGTAGATAAGGGCCGAAATTACTGCGGAATAGATACAGTAAGAAAGGAACTTTGTTCTTTCCGCCATAGCTCCCGAAACGATTGTGGCCGTTGTGGCACAGAAAACCAAGTTAAATATGAAGTTTGACCAGTCGAAATCGGCATAACTTGTAAAAATGTCAAAGCCGGGCTTACCGATTATACCCATCATATCCTCGCCTAAGAGTAAGCTGAAGCCTATGATGATAAACATTACGGTACCTATACAGAAGTCCATAAGGTTCTTCATAAGAATGTTGCCTGTGTTTTTAGCTCTGGTGAAGCCTGCCTCTACCATAGCGAAGCCCGCCTGCATCCAGAAAACAAGTGCGGCGCCTATCAAAAACCAAACGCCGAATAAATTACTTTGTACAAATTCCATTACTTCTGCTGCTGTCATAATCATTCCTCCTTAAATATAATAGTATAAACAGTTTATGACACTCTCCGAGATAAAATACCTCGGGGAATGCAACGGTTCAGCCAAATAATTCGCAAAGCGTCTACTACGTAGCCGGCGCCGCTCTGCGGCTCAATTTTTGCTCATTATTCGGCGTTCCAATCGGCACCTCTGCCGGCTTTGACAAAAATGATTTTCCCTCTCCGCTTGTGTTTTTTATTTTGCGGAAAAGCTTATAAAAAAAAGAGAAGCCAAGGTATTAAATACCTCAACCCCTCATCGGATAAACACATTATAAACCTTCTTTTTTGAAATTTCAATACCTTTTTCACAATTTTTTCATTTTCATTCATTTTTATAATTTACGGTAAAATTTTGCAAAGTATTTTAGATAAATTTAACAATCTGTAAACACACGGAAAATAAAATTAACAAAACAGTCTGAAAATATTATAATTTTCTATCGCTTTTTGCATAAAAAGTCTCTCTGAAGCTTATAGATCAGTCATTTTAAATTAAACCCCACAGTAATCAAACCAAAATATGTTTTATCTTGTTTTTGGCTGCCTTTTACAATAAAATATTCAAAATATTATTCTTTGTGCATTTAATACATTTATTATTAAAAAAATCCAAACATTATGTTGACATACACACATAAACATATAGTATATATTTATATAATTACCTAAAGTCTTTTTACTGTTCATTTGTGAATTTTTTCGTAAGCAAGGGGGTACATTTAATGAAAATTTTTTGAAAATACAGAAAATTTAGATAACGAAAAAGTTTTAAGCGGCTTTCTTTTAAGCTTAAATTCAAACAACACCGCAGATTCTTTAAATGAAGTATTAAAAACAATTTATAATTATACCAATGCAATCTATGATAAGCGATATGCAGGACAACCGTGAAAGGCGCAACGCCGTGCGCAGGTTTGTTACAGACAGTGTAAACGAAATCAGCTTTCTCTTTAAAAATCCCGAATACACTATGGAAAAAGAAATAAGGGCGGTAAAATATTCCTATGAGCCTAATTTGGACGAAAAGAACTTTTTGGTTCCGAGGCTTTATGTTGAAGTTGACAAAAATGTATTTATGAACAGGGTAATAATAGGTCCCCGTGTTGATAAAATACTCAAAGAAAAGCTGAAATATTGGCTTAACACAACAAATAAGGTTACAAATGTTGAAGAATCCAAATGCAATTATCAATAAACAGAAAGGGGGTTCAAATTTTGTACTTTGACTTTGGATAAGCCCAAAACAGATATATAGGGGCGAAGTTTTACGCTTCACCCCGAATTTATTTTATACAGGCGGTCAACAATCAAACATTAATAATCAAAAATAATCTAAAATTAAGTAATTTTGTTGATTTTGAGGGTCAGTTTTGATATAATTATATTCGGTACATTATAACTGAAGCCTAACTGAAAGAAATTTGATTTTGGAGGAATTTATTATGGGAGCAGATACAAATTACAGTTATACCAAAAATATGAGAACGCTTTTTAAAAGCAGTATTTCAAGGCTGAAAAGCTTTTACTGCCGGGAGGACGCCGAAAGGGCTTTAAAAAGAGTAAGATCTGCTCCTGAGGATGCGGTTATATTCCGTACGGAAGAATTAAAAAAGATTTGCAGCGAGAGAGATATTGATGTTAAGGAGCTTATTAAGAATAAAGAGCTTTTGGAAAAGTTTCCCACACAGGCGGAAATGCAGGAGGAGCTTTTGGAGATTTTCTACGGGCTGTATAAAGAATTTAAAAATCCGTCGGATTATATGGAGAGAATCGTAAGACGCCTGGCTCCGGAATATAAAGATGATACCGTCAGAACCGTAATACTTAAAAAATTTGTCATAGGGGGAGGCTTCAAGTGGAAAGCAGTAAAAACGAACGTTGTCTGCGACTGGGTCATAAACAGAATGTCCTCCTATGAGAAAGAGCATTTTGAAGGGCTTGATGAGGAATCAAGGCTTGAAATGATTGTTGACGGTATTAATGACGAAATTTTTTCCGAGGAAAATTTAAGCGGCGAGCTGAATCCTGCCGAAACCATAGGGCTTATGGTAAAAAGAATTAAGAGTCTCAGAGACAATTATGAAACCGCGGACAAGGATAATAGACCGGTTAAAGTCAGTGATTTTAAGGTAAGAGAGGAAACAAGGGCGGCTCTTAAGGCCTATTGCGGAGAAAAGGGTATATATTGTGAACCGAATGATAAGATAATTGACATTTTAGAAAGGGTTACAGCCGCGGAAGGGTTTGATGATTCGGGTGCAAAGGGGTTTTTCGATATTCTGAAAGATGACTTTGCAAAACAAATGAGAACAACTTTTTACGGAAGCAAGCTTAAAAAAGCCTCCGAGTTATATAAAAACGATAAAAAAGATGCACTGACAAAGAAACAGGCAGGGTGGAAGCTTTTACAAATTTGCGATGATTTGACAAAAGGCAGCTTTAAGAATAATTTAGGCAAGACAAGGGTATACATATATTATTTTGCCTTTATGTTCGGTATGACGGCGGCCATTAGGGAAACGGATATAAGGGACGATAAAACAGATATAGAAAAAAATTTATTTGAGGATTATTACTGTGATAATTTGGTTCGTTTCTTTGAAAGCACTTATAAAGACTCCGAATATTTAAGCAGCTTTGAAAAGGAGCCTGCCGGAAACGGCATAAACTACAAAAATTTTATGGAGGTAATTTATCTTTATTATCTTTACCGTACGGATTTAAACCTTAAGCCCGGACAAAAAATCGACCGTGCGGAAAAGAAAATCAGAGAGTGTATTAAAAAGGCGGAGAAAGCAAACAAAGAGAGTGGCAAAGACAAAGAAAATACGGCTTCCGATGATATATTTTCAGGCCTTACAAGTGTGTTTAAGCGTATGTATATAAACAGCATTGCCGACATAGACGAGGACGAAATAGCGGATTTTGTTTCCGAAACTATTTGATTGTTCCCTCCGAAAAAAACAAAACCGCTTCATAAATTATGCTCAGTTCGGAGGAAAACACGGCATATAACCTTATGGAGTATGTTATGGAGGATTTGGAGTATGTCTATTCCTTTTCGGCGGAACACGGAACGAAAATAGCCGGAGACGATTACGGAACGGAAGTCAGTATGGATAAATATGTTGAAGATGCAAAAATGCTCGACAGCTTTAACTTTGACTGGAAGCTTGCCGGACTTCTTAAGGAGAAATATGCCGATGACGAGGATTTTGTAAACTTAGTGAGCCGTCTTGAGGACAGAGCCGCAGCGGAATTTGACAGAATAGGCGGCAGAAAAAAGAGCTTCATCATCAATCTTCTTTACATATTGTATTATAATACATCAGAAAACAATCCTATCAGCCTCAAAAATATCGAAAAAGCAATTATTTCCGTAAACAGAGCCGCAAACGGAGGTATGGTAAGCGACGGGGCGGAAATTCTTGAGGCTGTAGGCTTTGACGTATGCCGCAGGACGGAAAAGGGGAAAGGCAGCTTATTTTATTTGGGAGAACGAAGCTGTGACGACAAAGAGCTTTCTGAGATTATGGCTGTAATTTCAAAAAGCCGAAGTGTAAACGAGGAAGCCGTGCTTAAGCCCCTTGACATTTTGCTTAAGGAAAAAATCCCTGTCGGCAAAAGAGTTACAAGAGGTATGCTTATTGGGGCATGCACAAGCTATTATGTGGCCGAATTTTTGGACGAAACCCTGAGCAAGAGACCCTTGCCGGAGCTGTATGAGGATTTTGCCGGCATGGTTGAACCCAAACTGACAGACGCCCGATTTCAGCCCATGTCGGAGAAGAATATTTTCGATATGTTCGTTTTTATTTCATTATATCAATATGTGATTGAAAACGGAAAATAAACAACCCCTTATTATGAGAATAAAAGCCGAGGTATAATATTCATAAAATCATAAAATAAACAGGGAGGATCTTACGAATTATGAATATAAATAAATATACCAAAGCAGGAGAATATCACAAGCTTAGGGGCGAGGAAAATCAAGACGGGTTATTTTTTTCAAAAACTCCATATTATGTGTTGGCAGCGGCAGCCGACGGAGCAACGGAATGCAAAAATTCGGGAGAAGGTGCGGAAACTGCCTGTTTAGCCCTGAGAAATTTTATTGAACGGGAGGGTGAAAAAATATACGGCTTTTCCGATGAAAAGACAGCTTATTTGTTAATTGAGCATACACTCTATTTTTTAGAGAGTAACTCAGGCCTTTCCGGCAAAGAAATACAGGAATACGGCTCAACTTTAGCCGCAGCTTATATCAACAAAAAAACAGGCGAAACCATATTTATAAATTTGGGCGACGGATGTGTTTTTTCAATTTGCGGCGGCAGTTTAAAAACAGAGCTGAAGCCGAAACGCTTTAAGGGCGGCCCCTGTCTGACAACTACAGAGGGTGCTTACAGAGCCGTGGAAATAAAACGTGTCAGGCTTAAATTCGGAGACAGTGTAATGCTGTGTACAGACGGTTTTTTAAATATAATCGGCACTAACAACAGACGGAGAGGCGAAATATCGAAGCTTATTAAAGCGGAAAATTTTGAAAAGCTTAACAGTCTCCTTGACAAAGCCTGCGAAAAGGACGATTTCAGTTATATAGCGGTTAAAAGAACGCTAAGGAAGCGATGATTAATTCGCCGAAGCAGATTTGCCGCAGATTTTTTCGAGTGTGAGGAAGGCATTTGAGGGCGTAGCCGTAGCCTACGTTGAAAATGCGTGACGAAGCAATCGGAAAAATCGGTGGCGAAGCTGCGATGAGCTAATTAATCAGCGATTCCCTAAGGAAGCGATGATTAGTTTGTCGGTGAAACTGCGAAGAGCTGATTAATCAGCGGTTACTTAAATAAAATTTAAATTTATAAGGAAAGGATATACAATGGGAGAATCAAACCGTATTTATCTTAAAAGCGGGCAGAGGATAGCTCTCGCCGACAATCCCGGCGGAGAGTTGCCCAAAAATTATATTATACACTCTGTAGTCGGCGAGGGAGCCTCCGCCGTTTGCTACGAGGTTCACAGGGAAAGCGACGGCAAAATCGGAAAATTAAAGGAATTTTATCCCCTTGAACACGGAACGGATTATTATTCCTTTGAAAGGCTTGAAAGCGGCGCCCTTGTGCCTAACGGAGGAACAATACGCAGGTTCGGCGATATGTGTAAAAAATATTTGGACTCCTATGCTCTCTTAAATAGGGTTATAGCAGAGAGTCCCAAAAATCAAATTTTAAACAACTATATACAGGACAGCGAGGTACTTTACGGCTGTTTCGGCTCGGACAGACCGGAGGATATAAAAAACGCAAAAGAAAAATACGGCTGCCCCACGGTATATATTTGGTCGCCGGGGCTTATGGGAACGGGGTTTGACAAATATTTGGCTGAGGTAAGGAAAACTCCGGAACGCCGGTCGGACTACAGACTTCACGATATTCTTGTTGTTATTAATACTCTGACTGACTGCGTTAAAGCTCTTCACACCGCAGGCCTTCTGCATCTCGACATAAAGCCGTCAAATTT